>NZ_MWPH01000005.1 GCF_002177135.1 Natronolimnobius baerhuensis | reverse complement strand
AGTTACGAATTCCACGACACTGATTTACGCGTGTACTGGTGTAATTAGGTGGGTGGGGCATCGATACGCTCGTCATAGTCGCTGCTCCTCGCCAACTATCGACCGCATATTCAGTCTCGAGAAGCCTTCCCCCAGTAGATTCGAACAGGCCGAACAATGTTCGATAGTATTTGCTCTCGCTCGAGGCTGTTCGAGCGTCCACGCAGCGAGGGCGTGACTCGAGTATCGACGTGCGTGTCCGCGTCGAGGAGAGAACACACTCGAGTGGCGCTGAACCGGCTGATTTCTCGGCGGAGAACAAGCGTTATATGAGATGACTCCGATGACGAGGTACATGCCGACGAATACGCCCAGACAGATCGATGCAGTGAGAAAAACGAGTCATATCATCACGTCGTTACAGGAACACGGCAGCGCTGGCGTCACCGAAATCGCGACCGACGTGGGGTATTCGAAAAGCACCGTCCACGGACACCTCGCGACGCTTCACGACGAGGGGCTGATCGTCAAAGACGACCACACCTACCGGCTGAGTCTGTCCTTTCTCGATATCGCTGAATCGGTCAAGCGAACGGTCGCTGAACATGATGTCGTGCGCGAACAGATCCGAGCGCTCGCGGACGAAACTGGCGAGGTCGTCCATTTCGGTGCCCAAGAGCGCGGCCGAGTCGTCTATCTGGAGAAGGCCAAAGGCAACTCGGCAGTCCAGACCAAATCGACGATTGGCGGGCGCATGCCGATGCATTCGACGGGTCTCGGCAAAGCAATTCTCTCGACGCTCCCTCCGGAGACTGTCGATCGCATCGTCGAGGAACACGGCCTCGAGCAGCGAACTGAACACACGATTACGTCCGCCGACGAGTTGACCGACGAACTCGAGGCGACGGCAGCGCGTGGGTACTCGATCGACGACGAGGAGAACATTCCCGGCGTTCGCTGTATCGGCATGGTCGTCAGTGTCCCCGAAACGGAGGTTATTGGCGCTGTAAGTATCTCAGGCCCCTCACAGCGAATGACTGACGAGCGACTCGAAACTGAGCTTCAACCGACGATTGCACAGGCGGCAAACGTGATCGAAGTTAATTCGCTATACTCCTGAGCTGCTGCCCAGCACGTGCTCTCGAGCGTCACCCGGCGTCTGTCGCATCGGGAGACAACTGCGAGTGTCCGCTGCGACAATACCTTTATAACCCAGCCGTTCGATCGATGTAATCGATGGCATTCGAGACCGAGCAGGTCAAAGAGCGGCTCAGAGGCGTCGCTGTCGGCGTCCTCACGCCGTTCGACCAAGACGGTGAGATCGACCACTGGAAAATTGAAGAGAACGTCGCGTCGCTGTACGATCAGGGCATTCGGACGTTCCTTGCGGCTGCGAATATCAGCGAATATCACTCGCTGTCACAGACAGAACGGATCGCAGTCACCGAGACGGCCGTCGATGCGCTCCCGACTGATGCATGCGTCCTTGCCGGCGTTGGCGGTAGCACGTCAGCGGCTCAAGACCTCATCCGGGCCTACGATGACATCGGCGTCGATGCGATGATGGTAATGCCGCCGGATCACACGTATATCCACGAACAAGGACTTCTGGACTATCACCGAGAACTGGGGACTGTCTCAGCAGCACCACTTGTCCCGTACATCCGCGGATACGAGCCGTCAGTCGAGTATCTCGCCCAACTGACCCGCCTCGAGTGCGTTGTCGGAATCAAGTACGCACTCGAGGATGCCGTTACCCTCGGTGCGAGTATCAGCGCCGGTGCGGACGACGTGGTCTGGGTGAACGGCCTCGCAGAACCGTATGCGGTTGCGTTCTGGGCAGAGGGCGTCGAAGGCTTCTCGGCGGGTGTGAGCAACTTCCGTCCCGAAATCGGGTTGGCGTTGTTTGCGGCTCTCTCAAACGAGGAGTGGGACCGCGCTCGCGACCTTCGGGACCTCTGTCTGCCCTATCAGAACTTCCGAGAGGGGACCGGAGAGGACAACTCGATCGCCGGTGCAGTGAGCGTTCCAGCGGTGAAACAGGGCCTCGAGTTCGCTGGACTCCACGGTGGGGCCGTCCGCGATCCGATCCGCTCGCTTACGGATCATGACCACGAGCGTCTCGAGTCGCTGTATTCGGACCTTGCCGATGGGGTAGACCGACTCATCGATGGTTACTCATTGGAAAGAATTAAATACGGAACAGCGTAGGATACGCTCGATGAGTCACACTCCATCACTCGAGAGTCACGATTCCGACCTTCCGTTGCGTGCCGGGACTCGAACGCGAACGCTGTCCGATGAGCGCCTGCAGTTCTGTCGCCAGATCGGCATCTCGGATATCTTTCTGGACCACCGCGCTCCACGCGGTGACGTGTTCACAGATGAAGGCAGCGATGACGACGAAACGATCACGATCGACGAGGGCGTGATTCCATCAGTCTCCGAACTCGTCCAGGCCCGCCGTCGTGCAGAAGACGCCGGATTGCGTCTCATGGGCATTCAGTCGCTGAGCTACAACATCTACGGAAAGATCATGCTCGGCAAAGACGGTCAGGACGACCAACTCGAGACGATTAAAACCCTCATTCGGAATCTGGGACAGGCCGACATTCCGATCTTGGGCTACCAGTGGAACCCACGCGGTGTCGTTCCGATGCGAACCTCACAGACGACCCGCGTACGCGGCGGCGCTCGCGGTCGAGAGTTCGACATTGACGATCTCACACAGCCCTACGAGCGAGCACCAAGCGTCGAGCGCGAGTACAGCGAGGCAGAACTCTGGGAAAACTACGAGCGCTTCCTCGAGGAAGTGCTTCCAGTCGCCGAGGAGGCTGGCGTTCAGCTGGCGCTGCATCCGGCTGACCCACCGACCGTCGAACAGCTTGGTGGCATCCCTCGGCTGTTCCGCAATCGCGAGGCGTTCGAGCGAGCCATGGAAATCGTTCCAAGCGACAACCACGGCCTCAAGCTTTGCCTCGGGTGCTTCTCCGAGATGCCTGAGACGGACGTTATCGAGGTCATCAATCACTTCGGGAAGAACGACGATATCGTGTTCGTCCACCTTCGCGATGTGATCGGTACGTGGCCGCGTTTCACCGAGACGTTCCTCGACGACGACGAGAGCAACTTCGATACGCTGGCCGTCCTCAAAGCACTCGACGAAGTCGGCTTTGACGGCGTCATGGTCCCGGATCACGTCCCCGAGATCGTCGACGATACCAAGTGGGGGCACCGCTCTCGAGCGCACGCAATTGCGTACGTCAACGGACTGCTGACGTGCGTGAACGGCGGCGAGAAGTGAGCACTCGTCGAATCGCGAACTGAAACGAGCCGCTGGTCTCGAGCAGACTCGCTCGCCTGTCACAGCGGATCGGAAGTTTATTTTCCGTGTCTTCGCATCGGTTTCGCATGGACGTTCTCGTGACCGGTTCCTATGGGAGATGCGGGACTGCGATCATCGACCACCTGGATGCGACAGACGACTACAATTTCACGTACCTGAATAGATCGGACCGACCTGCTGATCACCCCTACGGCTCGTTCGATACGCACGTTGCCGATATCGCGGACTCCGACGCGATCCGCCCGGCGTTTACGGGACAGGACGCCGTGATTCATCTCGCCGCCTATCCCTACACCGACGGGAACTGGGACGACGTCTTCGAGCCGAACATTCTCGGCATGTACAACGCACTTACCGCAGCGCGTGATGCTGGTGTCGAGACCTTCATCTACGGCTCGACGAATCACGTCGTCGGACAGTACGAACTCGAGCACGCCCCCGATATCTACCGACCTGACCACGACATTACGGTCCGTCCAACGGATCCGATTCGGCCTGATTCGTACTACGGGACGACCAAAGCGTTCGGTGAATTACTGGGGCGTCAGTACATCGAAGCGGACCACGTCGAGTTTCCGACACAGTTCTACGCGCTTCGTATCTGTACGGTCAATTCCGAGCAGTACGACCATCCCTACGGTGACGCGGAGTTCGGTGTCGATGCTGGTGACTGGGATCGCTCGAGCGAGGCGTACGACCGCGCTGTGAACCGAATGAAGGCAATGTGGCACTCGCGCCGTGATTTTGCACACCTCATCGAGTGTTGTCTGCAGGACAAGTCCGTCGAGTTCGATATCTTCCACGGCGTCAGCGATAACGACCGCCGGTGGTTTTCGCTTCGGAACGCTCGTGACCGACTCGGCTACGACCCAGTCGATGACGCAGCCGAGTGGACAGCCCCGCCACAGGATGACTCATCGTGACTTGAGTTGGGGCACACCAGAACAATCAATATCGCGTAGTCTGACTACTCGAGTGTGACATCTGAGACGCATATTGCAGCCGTCGGTACGTATAGTGCTGCAGAGACTCCTGGCGTGTACACTGTCGCGATTGATTCAGCAACTGGCTCGATCGACATCCGCGACGAGGTCGATGCCGGCCCTGATCCGACGTTCGTCGCCTCACATCCGAGCGATGCGGTCCTGTATGCCGCTGTTCGCGAGGAAGACGAGGGTCGTATCGTCGCCTATGATGTCGACCAAGAAACAGGCTCATTGACCAACATCGGTACGGCACTGAGTGGCGTTTCCAGCCCGTGTCACTGCAGTGTCGACGCAACCGGGCAGTTCCTATTCGTGGCCCACTATCATGGTAGTGCTATCTCGATGCTCCCTATCGACGCGGATGGGACCATCGACGACCCCACTGCTGTCATCGACCATCACGGCTCGAGCGTCCACGACGAGCGCCAGACGGAGCCACACCCACACTCGATCACGCCTGGTCCGGACAATCGCTTCGTCTACGTCCCTGATCTTGGTACCGACCGGATCGTGACCTACGAAATCGACCACGAGGGCCAACGACTCGAGCGGTGTGCTGAGACGGAAACTGATCCGGGAGCCGGTCCGCGCCATCTTGCGTTTGGCCCGGACGGAACATACCTCTACGTGATCAACGAACTCAACTCGACCGTGACGAGTTACACGCGGGCCACAGACGGCTCGCTCGACGAGCACGCAACCGTCTCGACGCTCCCGGATGCGTTCTCCGGCCAAAACAAAACCGCCGAAATTGCGGTTCACCCCTCGGGACGCTACCTCTTTGCCTCAAACCGCGGACAGGATGCAATCGTGACGTTTGCAATTGCCGATGGCGACCTCGAGAGCGTCGCGAGTTCCTCGAGTGGCGGCGAGTGGCCGCGTCACTTCGCGGTTGGCCCCGCTGGTGAGTTCTTGTTCGCGGCGAATCGCGACAGTGACGATATCACTGCGTTCTGGATCGACGAGGAAACTGGCTCGCTGATTCCTGCGGGCAAACGAGCCTCGATCCCAGAGCCTGTCTGTATCCAGTGGCTGTAAGACGCTCGCGTACCCGTTGCGACTGACAGTGCTGGAGTGGGTCGCTCGAGACACTCACGCCCCCTGGCAAATCCGGGTGAACAACAATCCACAATCTTTTATAATAGAGGTGCATTAGCTCGAGTTGAATGGCATGGAGTAACAGCACACTCGCAAGTATGGGCCTCTCTGAAAATTGCCTCTCTCGCGTAACTCGAGTGACCGACAATGGGAACTGACACGAGCAGCCCCATCAACTGGCCGATGCTGGCTACCCTGCTCGGCATCGGTGTGATGGCATCGTTTTCCGGCGGCCTCATCAATCCGAACATCCCCGAAATCCAAAGCACGTATTCGCATCTGGATAACTCCGAGACGTTAGCGCAACTCGTGAGCACGATGTCGGCACCGATCGTCGTCATCGTCGCCCCGATCGTCGGGATTATGCTGGATAAGTACCGTCGCAAACCGATTCTGATCGCCGCAATCATCATTTACGGGATCGGGACGAGCATCGCCTTCTTCCTCGATTCACTTTACTTGATCCTCGCGACTCGCATCCTCGATGGAATCGCCGTGGCGACAGTAATGGTCACGATTCCAACGTTGATCGCAGACTACTACTCTGGGGGCCGTCGCGAGACGATAATGGGGTGGTACAGCGCCGTCTCAGCCGGTGCCGGTGCCATCGCTGTCGTCCTCGGCGGACTTATCGCTGACTTCAACTGGCGGTACCTGTTTCTCGTCTACGCACTGGCGCTGCTCCTGTTACCGCCGGTCATCCGCTACCTGCACGAGCCAGTGGTGACTCAGGAAGAAAGTAGTGCCAGTGACGATATCGGCCGACTCGAGGCCGTCCGGAAAATCATCCGGGACTCGCCAGCACTGCTATTGCTTGGCATCTACGGTGTTGTTGTCTTTGGCTACCTGACGAATAACCTCATCCAGATCGAGGTGCCGTACTACCTTCAGGATAGTCTGGATATCAGCGGGTCGCTGACTGGTATTGCCCTTTCGGCAGCGATGCTCGCCGGATTCGTCGCTGCGGCACTTTACGGTCGAATCAAGAGTCGCCTGCGCCACGGAACCATCGTGGTCATCGCGTTCGCTGTTGCGAGCGTCGGCTACGTGCTGATCGGTCTGACACAGAGCTTTGCGCTCATCTTCATCGGAATCGTTATCGGTGCCGGTGGACTCGGACTCATCCTCCCGACGGCAAACGACTGGGTGGCAGCAGCTGTCGATAAGGAGTACCGTGGCCGTGCACTCAGTGGCGTGACGATGATGATGTACCTCGGATTCGCTATCTCACCGTTCGCTCCCGCACCGCTGATTAATGAGTTCGGCCGTGCGACCACGCTCACGATGTGGGGCGGCGCACTCGTCGTAATCGCTGTCTTCGCACTCGTGATTAAGCAAACCTCTGGTCGCCAATCACCGTCGATTGCGAGTCAGGACCAAAGCTAACACCGCAGACGCACCATTTTGATCGATACCGCTGTTTTCGACACTCGTTTTTGTCCGTTGCAGGTAGCTGTCTCAGCGATTAGGGTGTTCGAATTCGAATCGAAATCCCGTCTGGATCGCTGATCTCGAGGAATTCCCCGTGGTCGACAACATCTTCAGTATCTGCGAGTCGCTGTCGAACTGTCGCAATCGACTCATCGGGAACGATAATCTCGAACCACGATAGTCCGCGCCCGCCTGTTGGCTGGGAGCGTCCAGTCCACGTATTCACGCCGAGATGGTGATGATAGTCACCAGCGGCAAGGAACACCGCTGAGCGTATCGCCGTTTGCACGGTCAGGCCAAGTGTCTCGACGTAAAACGACTGCGCCGCTTGCAGCGACGTTGCCTCGAGATGGACGTGACCAACTGTCGTCTCGGGCGGGACGGCCACACTGCCGTCTGACTGGGCGCCAATCACGCCGATATCGAGTGGAATCGTTCCAATCTGAATCGAACCATCGTCTGCACGCGGCCACGCGTCTTTTGGCTTATCAACGTAGATCTCAACGCCGTTTTTCTCGGGATCAGTGAGATACAGCGCCTCGCTGACGTAGTGGTCGGAGGCACCATCGAGGTCCCACTCGCTTCGTACGCGCTCGAGTGCCCCACCTAACGCAGCGCGCGAGGGAACCTTAAACGCCGTATGGAACAGTCCTGCCTGTTCTCGAGTTCGTGGCGGTGCATCTTCGTCTTGCCGTAACTCGAGTAATGGCTGCTCGTCGGTGCCAAGCGTCGCCGTGGTCTTTGCTTGTGACCGAACCGTGAGTCCAACCACGTCTCGATAGAACGCGACCATCTCCTCGAGGTCTGTGACGACGAGTGCAACGCGCCTGATCTGTGCGCGGTCCGGAATGAGTGGCTCGGCAGTCATTTGCTTCGGGACGCCACGGTTCGGTGCTGGCGCGCCCTGTTCTCGCCGGTGCTCACTGCGTGTGTTCGATGCTGTTGTCGGTCGATTGCTGCTGTCCAGTCGCCGACCTGAGCAGCTGGCACTGTCGGGGTCCGTTCCTCCTTCCCAACCCCCCTCACCAACTGACTGTGTGGTTCAGTCATTGGTTGCTATCGGCACCGAATCCATATATAGACCCGGTAACACTGGTGTCACTGTTTGGGTAAAAGATGATCGCAACACGCTCACATCTCCGGATTACTGTCTGTCAGTTCCAGTCTGTGTGGAGTGTTCTCCGGACTGGCCGAGACGTGGTTCCAGCTGCCAGGTCACTCGTCCTGCACGAACGTTACTGGACACGGTGACTCGATCAGTACCGTCTGGACGACGCTCCCAAAGACGACCTTCTCCGTCGGCGAACGACGCTTGCCGCCGATTACAAGTCGATCTGCACTGGTTTCCTCCGCAAGGGCAACGAGCCCGTCACTCGACTCGCCGACGACGCCACGGACGTGATACTCGACGCCACTGTCGGCTAATCGGCGTGCTGCTTCTTGAACGGCGTCGTGTTTTGACACTGCATCATCCAGATCCTCACCGTCGGTGTACTCCTCGAGGACCTCATCGTATTCGTTTTGCGAGAGCACGTAGGGATGTTGTGAGCCGAATACTGGCGTGGATGCATTTGGAATGCTTCCCGTTTCGGTGGCGATTGGGTGGCCGATAACGACCGTCGCAACAAGCGGGGCAGCATACTCGAGTACGGTGTCAGTCAGTTCGGCCACACGGTCTGCGTCCTGGTCACTAACGGCAAGCAAGATTGTCTCAATCGGCATGACAGAGAGTTATGAATACGGAGGTATATATGTGCTCATCCATGCAAGAGTCCCCGACTTTTCCCGTTCGGTGTGTTCGAATCGCCCCAGATAACACATGATCGTCAACGGGCTCTCTGGTCCTCTGTCTCTCCCACAGCAGTGTGTAACAACTGCTCTCTGTGGCTGTCACCTGCTGTTGCTATCCGCTTCGGTGGCTCTTTCCCCCAATTCCTTTGCGTTCGACCGCTTCGAACATCGTGTCGCTCTTCGATGTTGTCTCCTCCGCACCTCTATTGACACTCATACCTGTGTAAATCACCGCCTGCTGTGTGGTTTCTACTGGCCCTGCGATAGCTTCCTCCCCGTACTCGAGACGACTCTCCTCGCGCTGACAGCCGATACGGCGGCTCTCAGTCGTTATTCGATGTGGCCGAACCAGTTTCGGCTGTCGTCATACCTTCCAATTGTTTCTCTGCTCGAGAGACATCCGGTCGTGCCGATTCTATCAAGAGATTTATAGTTATATTGACAGCCATATTTTAGTTGCCTAAATTATATATGAATGCATAATATTATACGAAACTGGTGACTACTAAACTTCGATTGGAGCTGACGTTCTCGAAACCAAATCTTGCACATCGACTCTACTACCTTCTTACTCCCTTTTTGTGATTACTGCATCCGATTTGCTGTGAGGGGTTGCTCCCTATACGACATTAGTCGTTCCTAGATTCCCACCTTACCGATTATCTACAGAACCGTCTACGATACGGCCTCTGACGGTGAATTGTGGATGATCTCCAACAGAAGTTTCTGTTATCCTCTATATTAACGCGTAGATGGTATGTATCCCTTACTATCTGGAATTTGCTATATTTATGTGTGGACTCGAGGCCATTCATTTGTACGCACAAGACGTTCACACTGCCCGAACGATTCAGCGTTGATGCAGTGGTTTGTCCCTACTCGAGTGGCATACACAGATACAGTATATAAATGGTTCAGACGGCGAACGTCATCCTCTATCCGGTTCGAACCGCTTGTTTCTGGTATGTCCACAGCAGTTCCACGGCAGGTCGACTCGGCGAAGAAGACCTGTCGCATCATCACGCTACTACAGGAGCGTGGGCCTGTCGGGGTGACAGAACTTGCAACTGAACTCGGCATCTCGAAAAGCACAGTGCATGGCCACCTTGCGACGCTTACTGACACCGGACTGGTCGTCAAAGAAGACCACGCCTATCGGCTTAGCCTCGAGTTTTTGAGTACTGCAGAGTCCGTCAAAAGTTGGGTGGCAAACCCGGATACCGTTCGCGAGCAAGTCCGGGAACTTGCAGCGACCACCGGTGAAGTCGTTCATTTCGGTGCCAAAGAAGGCGACCACGTTGTCTACCTCGAGAAGGGAAAGGGCGGGTCAGCCGTCCAAACGGTGTCGTCAGTCGGCGATCGGATGCCACTGCATTCGACCTCACTTGGCAAAGCAATCCTTGGTGAACTCCCGTCTGCGCAGGTCGACGAGATCGTCACTGAGACGACGTTCACCGAGCGGACACCACACACGATCACCGACGCTGAAACGTTACACCAGGAACTCGAGACGACGGCGTCGCGCGGCTATGCAATCGATGATGAAGAGAACATTCTGGGGGTCCGTTGTATCGGAACGCCGGTGAACGTCTCTGGAACGGGTGGAATTGGTGCCCTGAGTATCTCCGGCCCGGCTCGTCGGATAACTGATGAACGCATCTCGAGTGAGTTACAGGATCAACTTGTCCAAACCGCGAACGTGATCGAAGTCAACTCGCTCTACAGCAGCTCCTGAACGGTCTTCGACTTCTTCTGGGACGTTTTTCACACCTTGTGTCACGGTCCTTCAGCTCTGTGACACTGAGAATTATGATGGGGCATCTCCCATGACAGTGTGTGGCATTAATTGGCAAACTGGCAATCGGGAATCCGGTGGGGGAACAGGCACTGGCTGAAGTGCCAGAGATGGTACTTGAGGTCGAAGATATTCGGTCGCTGGCCGACGACCCGTGGACGTTCGTCTTCTGGGCCGCAGGCGATGACTTTCAGACATACGAGTCCGCACTAGACGATGATCCGACTGTGTCGACGTACGAGTGCCTCACTGCGTTGCCTGACCGGCGGTTGTACCGGTGTGAACTGTCTCCGGAGGGGCAACAACACACGCTTCAGTTCGTCGCGATCGATGAAAACATCCTCACAATTCGGTTGACACTATCGGCGTCAGGGATCGAATACGTTGGCCGATTCCCCTCGAGAGAGGCACTGCACTCGTTTCGAGAGGTCTGTATCGAACAGAACCGCTCGTTTTCAGTCCGTAATCTCTACGAGGAACAGGCAAGTGGGGACGACGAAAGACGGTATGGCGTTACGGCCAGTCAACGCGAGACACTCCTGACCGCACTGGAGCAGGGCTACTTCGAGGTTCCTCGAGAGACACGGATGGAAGACATAGCTGGCGAACTCGAGATTTCGACGTCCGCCGTCTCTGCCCAACTCCGGCGTGGCCAGGCATCCCTGCTTCGCCATACGTTGGCTGCCCACTCGTCGATAGCGACTCGAGAGTAAGTCGTATTCCACCCTGGGAGTCAGTGGAAAGCGGTCTGCTGCAGTTACCCTATCTGGGAATTCGATGTAGATCGTGTTTCAGCCTCTCGTCAGATACCGTTTCTGTACCGTTTGAAACAGCTGTTGCAACAGATCTTTTTACTCCAAACCGTTGTCGGCTGTTCTCTCCGTAACCGTCACACCGTCGGGAGGAACGTCCGAAGTTCCTCGGTTGCACGCGCTCGCTCGTCCCAGAAGACACAGTGTCCGGCGTCGTCTACATGTACGAGTTGCCCATCTGGGAGGTACCCAGTGATCTCCTGTTCGCGCTCGCGTTCTTCCTCATCCGCATCAGCTTTCAGGATAAGTGTCGGCGCCTCGAGATCGCCGTATATTTCGGTGGGGTCGAGCAACTCAGCCTCGAACACACGGGCAATCTCGGGTCGGAGTCGGCCTCTGGCTTCGGCCACTCGCTGTGCGAGGTCTGGCTGGCCGGACTCGACAAGGTCCCTGAACATGGTCTCGGCCTCGAGGAGTTCCTCGACGCTTCGGTCTTGCCACTCCGCAATCTGTGCCTCGATATTCTTTCCTGGGTCGCCTTCGATCACGTCATTATTGACCCCATCGACCATCCAGACAGGGTCTTCGAGGATGACCGCTCGCGGCAGCTCTGGTCGGCGGGTCGCAGCTTCCGTGACCGTATCGGCACCCATGGAGTGACCGAACAGGATTGGGTCGTCAATCGCGAGTTCCTCGAGCAGTCCGAAGAGGTCCGCTGCCCGTTCAGACGCGCCGTAGTCTTCGTCCGGGGCGTCGGAACGCCCGTGGCCGCGAGCGTCGTACAGCACGACATCGAACTCGTCCTCGAGTTCGCGGGCGAGCTCGAGCCGACAGTACCCATCGTCGGTCAAGCCGTGGGAGATGACGAACGGCGACTCTGACCCGCCGGTGCGACAATAGTGCAACTCAATGCCATTCGTTTCGACGAAACCGCACTCCCACTGGTCCGGGGAGCTGTGTTTGTCCGCTCATTGACGTGACCTCGTAGTCAGAGCAGAAAAATATCGGGGTTGGTCGGTCGAGTGGAGACGGTGACTGTCACGTTTTCAGGCTGCTAACAGACGACTCGTACTGCCGTATCCTCCGAACCTCTGGTATACCAGTCAGGCAGCTGGAGTTGCGAACGACAGGATCTATGCACGGGATGGTTCGTCTCGACGTCGAGGGTGGGAAGAACAGTACGTCGACGAACAACTCTCATCAACGGAGTAACTGAGATACAATGGGTTCAGATGGAAGGACCATCTCCTATCGCCCTTAACCAACAAATCGCTAAATCTGCTCTGTGTTGGTTAATCTCTACAGGCTGCGATAGTGTTCGCCCGTTGTATGACCTTACAGCCATGTATCGGCACGATAACAAACTTGATCTAACTTGTTCGGCTTGTTATATGCAAGACCTTACAGGATTCCAGCGAGACCTGCTGTACGTGATCTCCGGTGCTGACCAACCATCCGGACAGGACGTCAAAGAAGAGATTGAGCAGTACTACAGTAGTGAGATCAATCATGGACGTCTGTATCCGAATCTCGATACAGTCGTCAACAAGGACTTTGTCGAAAAGGGGCAACTTGATCGGCGAACGAATTACTACGCGATCACGGATGAAGGTGAGCAAACTATCGAGGAACGGCAGGCATGGGAGTCTCAGTTTCTCGACTAGCGAGGTGCGTTGTCATGGCCACTTCCTCTCTCGAGAAGCGATCACCTCTCACTATGAGGGTGATATCCATTTCAATCTTCCTGTAATCCAAGACCAATCCAGAAATAAAGTACTTGGAGAGGATACTGTACAGAAACACTGGAGGAAGCAGTTGAGTTCGTAATTGAGCACGAAGCCTTGCACAGCGCTATAGAGGATCACAAGCCCGACGAACTCCGAAAACGTGAGAATTAATTCAAGCACCAGTGGCAGGACTCAGGTCTTCTCAGGAAGACCTACTTGTTCTGCACCAGTTTCTGGTATTTTTTCGGGCACGGGAAAGACTAGGACGAAGAGCACATACTATCCAAGATACAGAATACCCGGAATTCCACCAAGACATCCAGAGAATCAGGAAAGCGGTAACCGAGTAAAGACCTGTTCTTAGCCTTCTTCAGAGATATCTCGAAAGATTTGATTGAGGTCACGTGTCTTATCCGACATTTGATCACGTACATCGCCTTGGTCAAACCCTGTTCCCTCATCACCCTCTGAAGGGAACAAGACATCAACCGAGTTTCTACACCGCTCTAAACGAGGCTTACCCAGGTAGATCGAAATAGGGTAATCCCCGTTCTTATCTTCGTTTGTTCTGGTCTGATAGTACACCAACGGCATTGGATAGAAATCATCAATATCAGGATCAAATTCGGTGGCTGAGTGCAGATCTAACACGACAGAGTACGCGTTTTCGAAGTTAGGGAGTTCAGTATTCACCTCATCGTTGACCTTGAACTTGAACGGAGAGGATTGCCGCAGACTTCCACGAGTTCGAATGACGGTGAAAGACCTCTCGAAAAGGATCTGGTTGTTCCGGTCCAGTTTTGGGTCGTACCCTCGTTCACGAGCCCGTTCTTGCAGCCACTCTAAGAACTCTATTTTCGCCGGAACGTAGTTTGGTGAGTAACTGGTGAACTCGGTAAAGTTGG
Organism: Natronolimnobius baerhuensis; assembly: GCF_002177135.1. Classification (NCBI taxonomy): domain Archaea; kingdom Methanobacteriati; phylum Methanobacteriota; class Halobacteria; order Halobacteriales; family Natrialbaceae; genus Natronolimnobius; species Natronolimnobius baerhuensis. Next base: position 137,456 of record NZ_MWPH01000005.1, on the reverse strand, counting down.
TCATAGCATTTTTACTCATCGTTGTTTTCGGTAGCTGAGTACGCAATGACTTGGAGGATTTCCCCTGGTGAGAGGTTTAGGGCAGTTCGTTCAGCTTTGGGGAGTGTGACTGTGTAATCCTCGTCGAGAGTGTGCTTGAATACTGCTTGTTGGTCAGGATCGATCACAGAACGTGGATCTGGGCGTTGTTGAGCAACAGGTGAAGGTTGATCGTCTCCTAATACTCTGTCTAAGGCCATGCCTGCGTACTTACTGGGGTACCAGCCTTCATCACCTACCTGTTGGCTTGCCAGCTGTACAACAGTCTTAAGTGCTTCTTCGAAACTTCCTGCGTTGGATCCGGTTTGCTCCCGATGAATCTCTTGAACCACTTGCATCAAGTCATTCGATATCTGTGGACGCGACATGGGCATGTACATATGTACGTACCTATGTACATAGTTGTTTGGATGGCATTTCTCATCGTGTTTAGTTACGCGAATTCCACCAGACGGCGAAGGCTTGTAACCACGTTTCGGCGGTTGATGGATCGACGTGGCTGAAGCTATTACTGAACGAGGAGGTACTTTCGTTTACACTCCCAGACGTTATGTCCGACTCGGCTGCTGGTACAGTGATGGTGATAGTAGTGGTTGATTCGTTCATCGTGGTGAAATGGGGCGTTCGAGTGGAGTCGGTTCCGCAGAGAACGACAACCCAATCTCGACGACAACAGTTTCACATCCAACTTCGCTCCGACACCGCCACCCACAGAAGACACAACGTGAATAAACGGGTACAATGCGGTCTCACTGCTTCCTGTTCCTTCTATTCAGTCATGTCAAGATTATGACGACTATGGCTCAGGAACTGCGACATTAGCCACTACCTCACCTGTACTTAACGCAGAGGGTGTAAACCTATCATGCTCTAAGGATTTTAACAGAGCCATCTTCCGTGTTCTATGGGTTGGATAACCAATTCCAAAGAATCAGTGAATCGAAAAGAGCGTCCTCCGTTCGGTTACCAGCAGTGTGCAATGCTTGAGCCCCGCATGCTGCGGGAGAACCGGACGCACTCACATGACAATCGATCAGATTCCACTGCTGGGCCTGCTTGCTCCGTTAATCGATCAGACACGTGAGTTCGCTCGAGATGGTTTGTCGCCCCCGGGAGGGACGCGGGGTTCGACTGAAACCACCGCAGAAACCAATGCGAACAAACAACGTAGCACCAGCGTCGCCAGACGCTGAGACGACTCGGTTACTGAAGCGAGGTATCACCAGATGACCAATCGCAACGAGTGTCGATTACCGACCTGTACGAGACTCACTCGCAATCAAGCAGGATACGCTGGCCGATTCTGTTCGGACAGCTGTGAAGTCCGTCATGAGCATCTGCAGGCAGACGCCTGGGATGTGGCACAGGAGGATGCGTACTGATGCTTGAGCAGATTGATCATCGAGGCAAGCGCTTCACAATTGAGGAGGATATCGTCGACGAACAGAGTATTGAACACCGTCGGCAAGCAGTTGCCCTCGACAGGCCCAGCGAGAACTCCGCGAACTCGAGCGTGCGAAAGCGGTCGCTGGACCAGTCGGTGCAAATCCCGACGTCGAGGTGCTCAACCGATGACGCCAGACGATCCTGATCCACACGACATCCCCGGATTCGACCGCGCACTCGGTGTCGATGATCCGGTTCCCGACTCGGAGTACGGTGATCAGGGGTACCACCCGGAACGTGACGCCACCGATGACGGTCACGTTCCCATCGACGATCTTCACGAGGCGCTCCTCGAGGCCGAACAGATACTGAGAGAGATCGATGAACAACTTCCCGACCCACTGACGCTCAACAGCTCGCTCACTGAACTGGGTGCTACCGCAGATGCGTATGCTCGGCTCGATCCTGAGCACCGCAACAGCGGGGAGTGAGCCGACGTACTCAGCCTAGTCGCTCGTCGGAGGTAGACTCTATGTATCTACCTTTGAGTTGGGCAACTTCTGCAGTTCTGAAGAAAGGAGACTGGCCTTAACCAACAGATCCGAGTAGTTTCCCCAATTTTGTTGGTTAACACTCGCGGAACTAGACCTTGTTCTACCACTTCATCTGCTACCAACATACCTGTCTTCCAGCGCGGGTGGACGGCCGCTCGCGACGCCTGTGAGGAGGGAACGTAAATGCAGCAGATCCTCTCCGGATGTGACTTCTGCGATGCACTCCCCAACTCTGATCTGGGCGAAGCCCATACTTGAGGGACGGACGAACGGGTCACTCACCCGATCTGCGTCGATTGTGAGATCCAGACACAGCCAGATCCCGACGAGCACAACCACCACGCCTGTGACGAGTGCAGACTCATCGTCGACACACTCGCAGCACTCACGCGGTTTCGAGTGGAACTCGGTCACTTGGGAGGACCACTGCAACTGTGTGCGCAGTGTAGTCCCGGTGGACCAGCCACGTACTGGACTCGCGACCTCGAGGAGAATCTCGTCGCGTCGCCGGAGGAGTGACCCCAAACACTCTTTACTGTTTCACTGTAAACTGTAATCAAGTCCAAAGTCATGTCACGTACCTCAAACCGATCCAACGGCGACGTCATCCGCGACTTCCTCTCGGTCGCGGACCTGCTTGAGGAGCCGCAACTCGCTCAGCTGTATGCGTATATCGATCAAGAGGAGGAAGTGACCGTCCAAGAGATGATGGACGCTCTTGGCCTCGCGCAGGGGACAGCATACACCTACGTCAACCGGCTGGTTGACGCTGGCGTCCTCGAGGCGACGACTGACGAGCAACCACGGACGTATGTCGCGAGCGATATCGACCTGACCGTCACAGCTTCCGATGGGACTCGAGAATACACGATCACGCCAGCGCTCATCGATGCCGTCGGACGTCGCACGACCGACAATGATATCGATACATACATCGATCGGCACGGAATCGCGGGCCTCGCGACGGCACTCACCTATACTGTCGACCGGGAGCAGGGGGAGGTCACCCATCGGCTGATGGCTCGTGATCTCGATATCTCGCCGCTCGCCGCCGAAATCATCCTGCAGGCACTTCGACCGATCGTCCACGAACACTTCGATATCGAGGAGGCAGGCGCGTCGGTCGCGGATATCGAGGATGCTGACCGGGACATCGCCGGCGACGACGCGTGAGCGCCATCCATATAGCTGATACCGGTCTGTTCGTCGCGATGGGGAAACCGTCGAACCGTCGGTATCAGGTCGTCCGAACGTTTGCACGCCGGAACGACATGACGTTCGTCCTCCCGGAACGTGTCTACGACGAACTGACCGTCAACGCGCCCGACGTCGAGACACCGCCGGTCGACACGGCAATCGACGAAGGGTGGGCACGAGTCGCAGAGCCGTTGGAGTATACGAACGCGCTCGTGTCACGGACGATGGACGGTGTCCAGCGGTACATCGCGAACGCTGATGATCGCCCTGCCGACGAGATCGAACGTGCAGATCCAGCGCTCGCCGGGGTCGCCGCCCAAGCGTTCGGCGACGAGACCGCTGGCCACGCTTACATCTACACGACGGATACCCTCGCTGGAGAAGGGGCTGAAAATGTCTTCGCCAGTGAGGGCTACGGTGATTCGGTCACGTACGTGAACGGCTTCCGCTTCGTCGAAGATCTTCTCGAGTAAGCCACTCCTCGTTGGGTCCGCACACCGGTCACTGCGGAGCAAAATTCGATATCAGCCCGCCAGCGATGGCCGTTACCGTCTCGAAAGCCCTCGGCCGTTAGCTCGGGAGAGCTTGCTCTCTCGTTGCTCGACATCCCGCGACCCACGCTGCGCTCCTCGTGTCTGCGGTGCTTGCGGAGTCGGGGGACGACCGAGACAGCCTCGCCCTTTCTGATTCCACCAGGATGTCGGCTGTGTCACTGAGCGTCGAACCCGGTTGAACAGGTTATTTGTTACGGCACGCCCCGCTCGTCGCTTCCGCCCTCCGCATCGCTCGCGACCGACCATTCCGGGCATGCGGCGAGCAAACTCGCCGTTCCGGGCTGAAATGAATCTGGTCTCGACGCCAGCATTAAGCACGTTTTCGGTTGCGCCCCTCGCGGGCCGGACACGAAAAACGGCTTAAAGCTGGCCGCTCGCTTCGGGCGGGTCGGCGCGCGGTTCTGGTTGTCTGTGCATTATTGGGACGCTCTCGCTCGCGCCCACAGGGGACGCGAGCGAAGGCGCGAGCGAGAGCGCACATGTTGGATGAGTTGGTCGATGTCGAGAGCCACGACTGGAGAGTCGTGGTGTCGGAAGAAGACGCCGAGTGAGCGCCTTCGGAAATACAGCAATGTCTAGTACAAACTCAACCAGTAAGGTCGTTTCGGTGGATGAACAGGCATACGAACAGGCGGACGCTCGAGCGGAGCACGATCCTGAGTCGGAAGACGTCGTCGACGAGACCCCGGAGTTCCGGGCGACGGTCGAGATGGAGATTCAGGCGAAAGTCGATGCAAACCACCCTGATGGGATCGCCGATACGAGTGAAGAACGGATCTACGGTGCAACCCTAGCTCAGGAAGAGCGCATTCGGGCTCGAGAGGAAGAACTCGAGCGAATCAGTGCCCAAGCCGAGTTCGGTCGTCAGAAAGGTCGAGCAAGGCGGACCCGGAACGAAGTCGAAGCGATACGTCGTGAGCAGCGACGGTCGGAACGTCAGATCGATCCCCGTGAAACACTCGAGTGCGAGCAGTTGGCGAACGTCAATCGGCAGGCACAGCGCTTGGCCGACGACGTCCACGGTGGGTACAGTCGAGCAGTCATCGCGAAGCGAATCGCGAGTCGCATCCTCGAAGGATCGGCGCTGTTTGAGGCCGTGATGGAGACGAAAGAAGAGTTATTGCATGAGGCAGGTACGGTCGTTCCAATCGGGAGACTCGAGGAGGTCAATCGCGGTGAAGTCAGCGTCGAAGGTCGTGTGATCGAACTCTGGGAGCCAGCCTGCTCGAGTCAACAGCAGGTTGGTCTGCTCGAGGACGGCAGTGGAAGGACGAAGTTCACGATTTGGAAAGCAAGTCGGCAGACGAAGGTCCGAGAGGGTGAGCGAGTTCGGTTCAGGGCGGCGGCGAAGAACTGGTTCAACGGTCGGTGTTCGATTGCACTCACTCGATGGTCGGAAATCCAGTTCCCAGAGCGCGGTCAGTGGTGGGAATAGCCGGTCGTGACCCCTTTTTTGCTGGTGTGTAGCGATCACCGCCACCTCCCACCACCTCCACGGTCCGGGCTGCTCACGGTAGAATCCGTTGCGCTGCCGGGCTTTCGCTGAAAATGAAGGGGGTCTAACAGACTCCAATTGACTACTAAAATTCAGTCAAATCTTTCTGCGAAGTGGGTTCAGAGAGACATGCAGATCTCACATCGTCAAGTGATTCGACCTCTGTACCTGTAGCAAGATTTCCTGCAACGTTTTTCAGGTATGTTCCTTTGAGTGCGACGACAATCGACCCGTGTTCTTTTGCCTGCTCTGTACGAGCAGGGATGGAGATGACATTCTTATGCTGATCTGCAAGGTTCTCTTGGTTAAAGGTCACACCAAGTGTCTTTTCAGATAACATGGGCAATACCTCGGATAGATCTAACGCTCGATAGTAATCATTTCCAAGTGCGAAGAAGACGATATCATACGAATTGGACGTTAATAGATCAATTGCACACTCAGTGATCTCTAATGAAGTTGCTCGAGAATCGATCTCGCTTGCAGTCATCTCTGCGAACGTGACGTCGTATGGAGGGAGCGCGTCATCTTCTTCTACGAGTCCAAATCCCGCACTGATGAAGTATCGGTCGACAGAATTTTCGTTTGATCGAAGTGAATCGACAGCTTCGTCGATGTAGCGCTGTTGGCGACCATCGTATAGCTTTCGTGCTGGTAGACAGACTGCATCATTACGATTACAAAGCGCTTCGAGTCCGGCCTCGTCAATTGCTGGTGCAGCGAAGACAGGACTCTCATCCGGATACGACTTCTTATTCGAGCACTGGTCGATGATGAGTATGTCCATGATTAGTACTCCATCAGGCCTTTTTGGACCATAAACTCTGGTAGGAATTTACTGTCGTACTCAAGTCGGTCGAGAACAGCAGTTCGGAGGTTCTGTGCCTGATCAAATGACTCGAGAGTACATTCTTGTTGTTCGAGATCCTCAACAACGTTCTGTTGGATTTCCTCCTTCGGATCGTACACGAAGACGTTCTGATATCGTGCACAGAATTCATCAACTGAGGTCGCCACCGTCTCAGAAGCGTCTGAAAGTGACGTTGGTGAGTCTGACCACCACTCGTAGATCCCAGTTTCGTTCACAGTCCCGATCTCCGCTACGGGTAGGTCATGAACGGCCGACCAGAAATCCGTTCGTTCAGTAAGGAGATATCCTTCAACGGAACTGTGTTTTGTGATCTTGTCTGTAGCCGGCGTCACGATGAGTGTCTTCGGTAGCGCTTCTTGGAACTGGTCGTAGAAGCGCTTCGTGTTGTGAAATCCACGACGCCGATTGCGGTTATTTGCACGGAAGATGGCAACTTCTATCCCATGTTGATTGCAGATTCGGCAGCCACATTTGGTCCACGGCTCTTCCCGAAGAAGACGCTTGTACTCCTCGAGAAGGTTCTCATCACCGATCCAAGATGCATAATCGTCGACGAGTGTCCAAATCTGATCGAAGGTAGCGACAGAGTCAGACTCGTTCTCGTGCTGTTTGATTGCTTCTGCCATTCTGGGGAACGAATTCTCGAAGTGATCATGAGCAGTATCGATCAATGATTGGTACTCGTTGAAGTCGATAGGAGACTCAGAATCGTCGTCTCGAAGGAGTTTGATTATTTTCTTGCGGAGCGGACGGCTAAAACTTGCCCGAAGCTCACGACCGTGGGCGTAGTGATCTCGGAAGTGGTCCTCAACATCGCGAAGCAAGCGACGATCGTACCCTTCGTCGTGCCTATGTTCTTTCAGGTACGGACCTAACTCATTGAGTGCTTGTTCTGCCTGGGCGGCCCACTCGTGGATTGCCTGTGAAATGGATTCGCCATTGTCGAAGGCACGAAGTGAATGGAGAAGTTCCTGCCCGCGAAGAGCGATCTGAATGCGCTTATCGAGTGAATCTCTATTGGATCCAAATCGGACACGAAGTGCATCGTAGCGGCGGTCACTATCGAGGTGATAGTTATCACCACCTGTCCATGCTGATCGAAGCATACTCGCACTGTCAAAACTCGTCATTCCGGTTCGGCCGATCGATTCGAACGCATCGGTCTTTGCAAATCCGAAAACGTGAGTATCGACCCGTGTCTTACGGTCTCGTTCGTGTTCTTTTACTGCGTTCCCGACACCGGTAACGATGTCTCTGATTCGACTTGCATTGCTTCCAGCAACACCACCAATTCCGACGTACTGATATCCAAGATCTAGAACTTGATCAGCCGCTCGAGCATACGACATTGGATCCCATCCCTGAATTGCGACCATCAGGCGGAAGGAGTAACCGTTGTCATCGTACAACTGTTTCATCTCCGCAGCATTATCGAGCGTCAATTGATAGCGGAATTCCGTATCATCTTCCCGATAGACGGCCCTTGGATCATCCCGAAGTCGTTCAAGAATTGTCGCCAAATCGCCTTCGAAGTCAGCCTCACTGAAAGGTTCAATGGATGAGTTATTGATGATCGTTTGATCGTAGTCAGAGACATACTCTGGCCATTCTGTAGGCCATTCATCAATCATGAGATCAACTTCGCCAGTCAGTTCTTCAGGAAGATCACTGGGAGTAAGCAATGAATCTGCGAAAGCACGCTTATCCAGATAGAGACGAGTCTCGTGACCAGAACCGAGAACAAGGTGATCAATCGTCACGCCGACCGTGACGTCGAGTTCTTCGTAGAATTCCAGCATCTCGTCGTTGCCGTAGGGAGGAAATGGGAGCGATTTGTAACCCCACGCACCACAGTCACTAATCGTTGGAAGCCAATCAGGTACGTTGAGTCCTGACTGTTCGGTGTACACACCGTGTGATGTGAGTTGATCAAACTTCGACGCACTCTCTTCGACTTGCTCTCTCGAAATTAAAACGCCGTCTATCGGAGTCGTTTCATAGTCAAAGATATCCCAAATATACTGGAGTTGACGATCGTCTTTCGCAAGTTCCGAATGCTCGTCGTGTTCGAAATCGTAGTGAGCGTCGACGTTGTCGTCCCATTCAGGAACGTAGAACCTCACAGATGATATTCACCATACGATGGTTACTCGCTCTCGCATATGAATCTCCCCATCCGACCGAATTATTGTACTGCTGATTTGGTATGGTATCTACATTTAGGGAACTGACTCGTCTACACGCTTTGCACCTCCAGTCCGTTTTTTTGAGCCCGTAAGGGCGAGGGCTCGTCCTCGAAGACAATGAACTATAGAAGACCAAAAATTCAGATCGGTACAATAGCTAAAAGAACTGATCAAGTAGTGGGTGAATATGAGTAACCAATTTTCACCTACTGACGCATATAAGTTGCTCGGCAATGAGCGTCGTTTACTTACAGTAAAATATCTCTCACTCTTTGATTCGAGGTGTACAATTGATGTACGCCAAATAGCACGTGTAATCCGAAGTGTCGAAACGGACACACCCCCTCGAGCAGTTCCAACTAGTGACTACGAATCAGCATATAACAGTCTGATTCAACAGCACCTTCCAAAAATCGATGAAGCAGGGCTTATTGAATATAATGAAGATCGGAAAACCGTAGTGAGAAAGAAGGATTTAGACAACTATTTGCTCCTTATTTCAATCGGAGAAGCGACAATATGTGACTGACGATTACTATCTGCCTGACTTTCTCAGATGATTTTTATATATGATGGACATATAACTCATCGTATTTCTAAGAACAGCATAGACGTTCTAATCTCCCCTAGATCTATTGGAGACAGAGTCATTGCTTCTTGAAACACTGGTTCAGCGCATTATTCAGGTTGATTATAACAACGATGGAATTTGGAGACTTTAGCTGAATTGCTATTCAACCACTTCGAGTCTGTATTGAGCTATTATCTATTTAACATGAACAGCAACAGATGTCTGTGAATGCTGTACCGACAACGGACGCTTGAACTCCCACGAGGGGATCTCAAAACTCCTGTACTCTTTCCTGTTCGGAACCTAGGAAAGCGCTCAAGCGACAATACGCCAGGATACGTGGATACAGTTCCCGATCTTCCAACGGCGATGATTAACGCTCGAGCAATCAGGAACCGAGATCCAATGTGGAACAGACTAACAAATGGTGTATCACTTCGCGAAGAGATGGATGTGCCCACGAAGACAATTGTGTTCGCTGATAGTGGTGGGTACGATTTCTCTACCGAAGAATTAGATACAACTCCTGAAAAGACGCTCGAGACACAACGATTGCTCGAAGCGGATATTTTCGGGACGGTGGATCTACCGATATCAAGGGATAACCGAGTTGCAGAGAACCAACATCGAATCGATCAAAGTGTTGAACTTGCTCTTGAGGCGAGTGATCATCACGATAGTTCCGAACCGCTGTTCGCCAGCGTTCACGGATACGATCCAGAAACGGTTCGTAACACAATCCAATACTTAGAGCGCCATGGTGACTTCGATGGGTACGCACTTGGAAGCCTTGTTCCCGTTCGAACAGATTACACAAAGACGACGAAGTTGATCCTTGCCGCAAGGACAACGACTGACAAACATCTCCATGTGTATGGACTGGGTGGACTCGTCTATCAACCACTCTTACTCTACCTTGGAGTGGACAGTTTCGATTCCTCCGCGTTCATTCGAAGCGCTGGTAACCGAAACTACCTGATACCTGGGTTTGGTGGTGAAGAACTGGCCCAAATAGACGAGTTAGAATACCTCCCATGTTCCTGCCCAGTCTGTGGGTCCAGAACTCTCGACGATATTCGAGAGGACCGCGACGCTCTAACACGCCACAACCTGTGGGCGATGGCAACTGAGTTACGTCGATTTCGGTATGTCGACGAATCAGGAAAAGACATTGAAGATTATCTTGACCTTCGATTTCAGGGAAACGAAGTAACCCAACGTGCGTATAAGACCGCTAAACAGCAAGTTAGGAGGCTTACGTGACATCAGAACGAGCGACCATTCGACCGGTTACATTGGGTCGCCTCACAGAGCTTACCTATATTTGTGAGAGCGCCAGCAAAACAACTGAAGCTATAGAAGAGAGACTACACGTCAGTCATCGACGGGCACGGGAAACGGTTCTAGAAGCAACCCGTATTGGCCTACTCTCTGAACAGAATTCAGAAGATGAACCAGAATACTATACGACACCAGTTGGTGAAAGATTTCTAGACACAATCAAAGCCAAAGAGTGGACACAAGCAGACGAAATACTGGCTGTTCGAAGCCCACATTATGGTACATTCCTCGATGCACTCGATGAGCTCAGTCCAGCAAGTCAAAACGAGATCCTCGACTACCTGGAGAGTGAACTCGAGTACTCTCCATATTCGTTCAATCAGACAGGAATCGAGATTGTTGGAGACTGGGGAGAACGTCTCGGTGGAATTCAGCGAAATGCGTTCACTGGCAAGTACTATGTAGTCGAGAGTAACGACGTACCAGCGAATTTTCAGTTTGTCTTTCTCGAGGAATACGACTCCCTCGAGGAAACTGCCGGTGTCGATCTCAGGCAACGCTACCTCTCAATCCCGCGGTTACGTGAACGAACCTGTGAGAGACTTCAGTGTTCCCGTGGTGCTTTCGATAGTGCGCTTGCTACACTGTGCCAAGAGAACGTTGGCAAACTCGAGTTATCGGGTGCACCATTGGATACGGCCGCGAAAGAGTCGGTACTGGGTATCAAAGAAATCGCACTTGCTGACGGTGACTCGTTAGTCTCGACATCCCAGTCAACACAGCAGGTTATGGCTGGACTTGAACAGTTCGACAAACAGTACTACTACCTCGCGGTATACGACCGCGACATCACGTTTACTTCCAATTCAAACCAATGAGCGAAGCGTTCGATATCAGCGATACGGAACAGAATTACAGTCACTTCGATCTCGATAGTAACCCCTTCCCGTATAGCCCAGTTCCCTCAGAAAACCCCGAGATATATTGTGGGCAAGACCATGCAACCGCTGCAATCAGTTCGACAGTGTCTGCAACGTTATCGACAGGTAAATCGAAGCATCTTGTCGTCACTGGAAAATACGGAAACGGAAAGTCGCATACACTCAAATATACTCGTTCACTGTTGCGGGATCAGGGTGATGTCGTCGTTGGTTACGTTGCACAACCAGGTGATGGATTCCTCGATATCTATCACGAGTTCATGTACGATCTCGGATTTTCTCGAGTCCAAGAAATTGCGTACGAGTTCCTCGCAACGGTAGCACGTGATGTCACAGATACCAATCCCGTTGGAGCGAACGGGATGCAGTCGCTGATTGATGATGGTGATGTTCTGCTCTCAGAACTCATCCCAACAGCGGTCAAGCGACTAAGCGATGTAACTCAGTTCGCTGATTTCGCAAGAGCGATCGTTCACATGGTGTATGAGGATACGAATTTGTATGCATGGCAATGGTTGACCGGTGAAGGGATACGGTACGAACAGCGGAAAGAGATGGAGATTCACACCGCTCTCGACGACGATACGATGGGGGTCCGAGCATTTACAGCGATGAAGAATTTGTTGCTAGAATTGGGCTACACGGCAGTCTTCGTCTTTGTTGATGAGTTTGAAAGCATCTCGCGTCTTTCATCAAAAGATGAGCAAGCAACCCTGAACAGTATTCGCCATTTAATGGACCAGAATAGTATGGGCCTCTGTATGTTGTTTGGTTGTGCGCCAGAAGTCTGGCAAGACGTGATGAGTGAATATCACGCATTTAGTGAACGAATCGGACAAGAGGTAGCGTTACGACCATTAACGGATGACCATTTGTACGCACTCATCGAACAATATCTAGATCGGGAACGAACAGGAGCTGGAAAGCAATCTGAAATTCATCCGTTCACAGAGGAGGCTCTCGACCTAATTCTACAACGTTCTCAAGGAAACATTCGACAGGTGCTATCCGTTTGCAGTCGTCTTCTTGATACTGCTGCAGTAGAGCAGAAAGAACGCATCTCCGGCGAATTTGTTCAAGAATCTATCTGAGAGAGTCGGGCGTTTGGACGTTATCCGACATTCAAGTCATAATGGAAATGAGATTCTTGAGAACAACTATATGAATGCATTAGAGTGACAATCGTATGTCGGAAAATTCGACTGCCTCTGAACGTTCAATTGAAGATATCCTTGCGCAGTCACCCTCCATTTTAGCCTCTATCATTGATGTAGAAGCCAATGAGTTAATTCCTGTAGCACGGCAACAATCACTGCCATCTGGGCGCACTGACCTCGTCTATCTCGCCGGTAATGATATCATTTTGATTGAACTCAAAGTAGTCAAAGCCACGGAAGATCATGTTAACCAACTCTCGGCATACGTCCATGATTGTCAAAACAAAGGAACGGAACCCGCGTTTGCCAAAGATAGAAACCTACGACCGATTCTGCTAGCTCCTCAAATTCCGTCGGATGTTCGTTCAAGTTGTACAGATAGTGACCTCGAGCCGATTACATACGAGTTGAGTCACGTTCTTGAGGAATATCAAGAAACGCTATTTGCTGACCTTGCCCATTTTCAGGTCAAGGGTGTCGTCACGTCCGTTGCTGGACTTAGTCTGATTAACCGGTATCTGGAATTCTTAGCTTCGCGTCAAGGACCAGTCACGGTAAGCGAGGCGGCCGTAGAATACGATTACATCGGTAAGGGATCATCAAATAATCCAGAATCACGAGTCCGTAATTTCCGTAAAGCAGGGAAAGGTCTGGAACTCGTCCAAACTACCCAAGAAGGAATGATACTTACTGAGCGAGGGGAAGAATATGTCGCAGGTGGGGATTACGAAAATCAACCATGGAATGTCACCGCTGACCAAGCAGACACGCTTATTGACCTGCTATACGAGAAGCCGTTTCATTCCGACCTCACCTATAGTCTCGTTGCACTTTTAGAGAGTGTGTTCGAACTATCCAAAAACTCCCACCCAGTCCCACGAGATCAAGTCGAAGACTGGTATGCAAGCAAAGTTGGAAAACGGGATAGCTGGGGTGAGCGGACTCGAACCGACGTCGTTCGATGGCTCAGCACATACCTCGATGAACTTGGACTCCTGTCGCGTGTCGACCGACAATTCTACATAACTCCTGAAGGCTTTCAACTCATCTCGTACGTTATGATCGATAAAGGAAAAGCGATGATACGCTCACAGTAACTGGTCTATCAACATGGTTCCCCCGAGCGTAGTTATCGATCAGTGGCGTTCGAGGAATCCAGGTGCGACGCGACAGCCACACGGACTGACTCGTGCTTCAGTCGGCCCAGTCACAACCTCCATGGTCACTGGCGAACCACAACGTGGGCAGTTGGTTTGTGAGGAACTACTCGAGTCGTCCGTCTGAGTCTCACTGCTGTCGCTCGAGCAGTCAGTCACCTCTGAATCAGGACCGTCAGTCCCGTCGCTGTCTGCGCAGAGATCTGTCTCGTTAGCCGCGAGTTCGTCACTCACATCCATCGCGATCACCGAACACAACCGCGTCTTCTGTTGGGACAGTCGGTGTAGAAAGCGATGGCATTGCTGGTGCTAGCCGATACAACCGTCGTGCGGGATGTTTATATCCCGGTAGAATGAACGGAATCATGCTTGCAAAACCCTGGTGGGTTTTGGAAGCCCGTCTCGGGTGGCTTCAACACCCGGGGCATTTCGTACCCCCTGGGAGACCGGCTTCCATTCTACTTGTTGTGCTATTGTAACATATATCTACTGATGAAGTGTGTGTAGTTAACTCGAGACTGGGCGATATCACGTCTTTGATCCTGAAACGATTCGTCCGCCTTCAGCGTACTTCAACTTTGAACGCCGTAGTACATCCCTACGTTCAAAACTCGATCTACAAAGGGTAGTGATCGACCAATATAGGTAGAGGAATTACCGGATGCAAAACAGACATATCATATCAGAATATATTATAATTGAGTATGTCGAGTCAGGAATACAGTTCAGCACAAGTAGCGATGAGAAACGTCAGTAATCCAGCGGTGTTCACACGCAATTTTCCGTCACGATTAGAGGATGCTGTACAACTTTCAAAAGTAACGCACCGTGCAAACAAACCATGGCGGTCTGCACAAATCGGTATTGAACGTCACGGCGAACTTCCAGCTTATATCAAATCACGTGGGGAAGAAGAGAATGTCATTACTCACATTGGTACTATTGAAGATGTTATTGTTAATCCAGCGGACAACCCCGATAAAGCTGACCGAATGCGTGAACACATAGCAGATCGAGATACGTGGAGTGAATATTTCGACGATGCAGATACTCTGTACCTTCTCAGTGACTGTCGGGAACTGGAGCCAGAGAACCGTTTCCCGTTTACAAGACTTAAGAAACTCGTTAACGGAGAAACTCTTCCAGCGTCTTACAGTCGTCAACCAGCATATGTACATCAGGTCGATAAATAAGCATCTGTAGTGAGCAGATAATTCATCGTTTTCAGAGTAAAACAAGCTGAGTCGTCGTGGTGACTAGATCCTCTACATCTTGCCCGACAATTCTGTCAGGATCCGGTGCTGTCCGCCTGTTGATGGAACGCTAAACTCAGAAGACGAGTTCTGAAGCACCACTCAGCTTGTGGAGGTTTTTGTGGCCGACACGGGTGACGGCCATCTCGAGTTAGTCTCGAGAGGCACGTATTCACATATGGCTGCAAGCACACCGTCCCAAGAGTCGTTCGACGATTCGAAGACTCGCCGTGATGAGATGCACAGTACAATTGAGACGTGGGTCCATGATCTTGTGGAGGAGGTCGACGACGCTGTCTCGAGTGAACAATTCAAAGACTGGCTCGACGTCCAGAGTCGGTTCCATGACTACTCCTACCGGAATACACTCCTGATCAAACTCCAGTGTCCCGAAGCAAGCCGAGTCGCCGGCTACCGAACGTGGCAAGATGAGTTCGATCGGCACGTGAAAGAAGGCGAAAACGCACTCTGGATCTGGGCACCGATCATCGCGAGACAGTGCCCTGAATGCGAGAACGCCCCATCCTACCACGAACGAATCGGCTGTGAATACGACAAGACAGAACCAGGAGAGTGGGACAAAGGTCTCGTTGGGTTCCGGCCTGCACCTGTGTTCGATATTTCCCAGACCGATGGCGAACCACTGCCGGATCTCGAGACCGAGGCATACGGATCAGGCAAAGAGCTAGCTCCAGCGCTCCTTGAAGCGGCTGAATTGCTCGAGGTAGAGGTGACGGTCGTGTCTCCTCGAAACTGGTCTCACGGGAACGCCAAGGGCATCTGTCAGTACCGTCTTGGGAGAGCACCACTCGTGAAAGTTCTCGATCAGAAAAACAAGGCAGATCTTGCTGTGACGCTCGTTCACGAGTACGCTCACGCGCTGTTACACAGCGGGACCGGTACTGAAGACGAGCGATCGAAGCGTGAACTCGAGGCCGAAGCTGTCGGCTACATCGTTGGGCGGTACTTTGGACTAGACACGAGTGGGTCAGCGTTCTACCTCGCTGCCTGGGAAGGAGATGAACCGGAGACTATTCTTGATCGACTCGAGCGCATTAGTTCAACTGCACAGGAGATCATCGACGCTGTTGAGGAAGTGATGAGCAATGAATGACTGACGGTTGTTGTTTGAGATTTTCGAGGCGCTCGAAGAACACGGTCTTGATCGGAATGAATACCAACATCAACGAGTGATCGACGTCGTAATCGTAGTAGAGTGTTCGAAAAATATCGAACCAAATCTGGGCGTCCTTTTCGACAAAGACGACATCAGTCACGATACACTTTTGGATAGAATGTGAAATTTGTTTTCCCAGTGAAGGCAGACTCGTCAATCCGATCGGGTTCTGCAATGTTCCATATTAAATCAAAATAGTCGATCGCCGTCTCGAGGACATTTGGGTCGTGCGTCTTGAGACCCGCCTCCGGATTATAAAAGAAACTGTTTTCCATGAGGTTTGCACTACCGGCGACCACCGTCCCGTCAGATGGGTTCCCGGCAATAAACAGTTTCGCGTGGATTCCGGTCTCTCCAACGTAGTTCTCATCACTCTCTTCAATCCCCCTGAGCTCATCGTGGTTACGGAACTCTTTGAATCGTGTATATGTTCGCAACTCGAGATTACCCTTGGTTTCACCAAGGCGAGTCAACAAGTGCTCTTTGAGGTTGTCCCAGCCCCGGCGACTTGGAAGGCGAAAGAGAAGCTGAATCGTAATGTCGTTTTCGAGGAGATAGCGGAATGTCGCTGTGTAGTCCTGGATGGCGAAGTTCGTCCAGGGAGACATAATCCGGAGGATTGGTTCGGTGCCTGCTTCGTGAACTGGATAATGGCAAACCTCTGAGACGGCGCTACTGAAAGTCTCCGCATCACCCGGTTGGTCGTCGCGCCACGCTTTGATCTGGTTCACCTCGTCTCGGAGGTGCGCGCTATCGTCGACGTACTGGTCCATTTGGGCGTCGTCGAGATAGTTTGGGTCGAGCATTGAGAAGACGAATGTTGTTGGACTCACTCGAAAGTCGTCTAGCTGTTGAATGATCGCCTCTAAAAGCGATTGTCGTTGTCGGTCCCATCCCTCAGAAAGTCGGTTGACTAATTCGTTGAGGCCGTGCTCACTTGCCTCGAGTCCGGATAACCGTGTCGTTAACCATTGCTGATAGGTATTGATCGGGCCCTCGTCAGCAATCGGAGTTGCGTATGCGTTACCGAAGTGTAACAATCCGTTTTCAAGAGTTACGGTAAGACCGGCATCGCGGAGTGTCGCATGAACCGTGAATTCGTCTTTTCCAAGCAGTTCGACGAGGTAGTCTGCGACGACGGGACGATTCTGTTGGCTCGCCACTGCACACACGACTGCGGCTTCATCCGAAATCGGCCATTCGACCGCGGTAGCGGATTCACTACTCATGCCGAATTGAAGGGCATCCAGAATGTGCGCCCGTTCGACAATAATATTCTCTCGGATCTCTCGAATCGTCGACTCTAACTCATCGCTGAAGATGGTATTCACGAACGTATCGAGGTCAGACCGGGTCAGATAGAGAGGGAGACTTGCTGCTGATCGTTCTGGGCGGTCGTCTGGCGGGTCAATGTCGGCTGAGTGGAGAAGGGCTTCGTTGACTGCTGGTTGATCGATTCCGAGTCGAGCACAGAGCCGGTCTGAGAGGGCCCAGGCTGCTTGTGACCGTGAATATGTCTGGCCGAGTCGGAGCGATCGCAGAACCTCCGTGTCGAATTCGTAGCCCTGATTTGTCCGACGGAGAACGCCTAATGATCGGAGGAGACGGATATCGTCCCGACTACTGACCGCTTTGAGGTCTCGGGAAGGAATAACAATGGAATCCGTTTCGTCTGTCTGAAGAAATCGATCTACACCCTGTCGGAGACAGCGCATTACACCGACCGACGTATCGTAGGCTGCGCCGACGACGAACTGTTTTGCTGTGGTGCTATCGGCGAAGATCGCAGCCGAACCGATCGAATTGACGAACCACTCCGTACAGATCGACGTGAGAAACTCGTAGTAAGTCTCCCAATCGACCTCGTAGTTCGTGCGGACGATCTCGATGTCATAGGCGCGTCGGAGAGCGACTTCTGCCTGTGAGGAGTCCGTTTGGAGACACATATTCGCCAAGAGGAGGCTATGTGGAGAGACGCCCCAGAGTACGTGCGCATCGAACTCGTCGAAGGAATCCGGGATCTCGAGTTCCATTGATATCTGGTCCCTCACAGTGGGACTACTTGAAACAGTGGTGATTGGCCGATACGAGACATAGGTCCTTGGATGGAGTTAGTCGTCTTCGACGGTGGATAGCCCATCAAGACGGGCGACCAACCCGCTCTTGTCGAAAGTATAGTCCTTGTTGTTCTCGTCACAGCCGTACTGGAAGATGCACTCGGGACAGCCAGAGGTGCAGTCGCATGTACCGAAGTTCTCTGCCATCACTGAGAGGGCGTCCTCGAGTTCGACCTGCTGGCCGTCCTCAACGTTGTAAAGTAATTCTGTTACTCCGTTCCCACCGACAGTACTCTCGAAAATGAACGCTTCCATTTCACCTTCTTCATAGTCGAACGATTCCTGCAGGGACCGAATCTCGACGCCCCCGATACGCTGGAGGGCGAGTCGGAACCCGTGAGTAAGCGTGTGTAGTTCGCGCTCCGTGAGTGAACTACCCTTTGCAGGCATTAATCGGATACCTTTTGTCTGGAACATTCGACCAACCATCACTTCGCGCTGCTTCGAAGTGTCGTGTTCGGGGTCGCGTAGACATACTGGTTCGTCGTCAGTGTTTTTCGAAACGATGCTATTACAGTGGCGTTCGCCGCAGAGGGTAAGCGTCTGTTCCTTCGGGTCACTTTGGCCGTCACTGTAGGAGGTGGTATATGAATCGACTGCCTCGGTAATCTCGATGTCCCCGTGCGTGAGTTCCACGATAGGGTTTTCTTTCGCATCGGTAAGGACAGTCCGTTCGTCAGGCTCAAATTCAGAGACGCGAGTAGTGACGTGCGCGAAGGTGTTGCGGGGCGAGGTGTGATAGTTGGAGAGAGGGTAGATGTCCTCTGAACGCCGATCACCAAATTGCCGTTCTTTATCGGAGAGTTCGACGCGCTTCAGAGCGATCGGCTCAACGCGGTCAACGTCGGGACCAGTCGCTCCACAGTCGGGACATACGTTCTGCCCCCTCCATTCTTCCTCCGCGCCACAATTGCCACAGCGAAGCTGTGTGCCGAGCTCCGCACGGAGTTCCTTGGTTCCCTCCGTGTCCTCGTGGACTCGCGTGACAACGTAGCCACGTTTGTTTTTGAGATTGTACGCGTATGGGTGCAGTTCCCGAAGCGCCATCGCTGCGTTGCGGTCCCAAGTCGACTCTTGTTCCTCGTTTATTTTTCCGGTCTTCGGGTTACGGCGATAGCGGGTTACAGCCACGTTGTCGCCGAACACGCGCAACTGCGGTGTGAACTCCGAGCGGATGGACCGGTCGTGGACATTTGCGAGGCTCATATCGTCATACTCGTCGAGGAGTTCGTCGACTGTCTTGATCTCGGATCGGATCGTCTCGAGTTTGCGCTTGGCATCTTGGACCTCTTCATCATCGGTTGACGAGAAGTCGCCGAAGCCGGTACTTTGTTTGGCATCAGCGATTATTTCGCTCTGCTCGCTCCGTCGCTCTTCGAGCGCGCTCTGCTCTGCGGTCAAATCCTCGTGGTACTCATAAGCAAACCGCACCAGTCGCTCGCCGAACTCCGCGATGCTTTTGTCGATGATGTCACTATATTCAACCTTGGCTACTTTGAGCGGCGTATCTTCGTTACAATTGTTACAGTCGCCAGTGACCGCAGAGTCGTAGATGTGACCGCAATTCCGACAATACGCATAGTCTAGGATATCTTCAAGCCACGCACGCACCCCGTCATCAGACTGTACGATCGCCTCCAACACGGCAAGGGTTTGACCCTTGGCCGTCTCCGTCACGTTTCCGTAGTAGACACGGTTGAAAGTGAGGTACTCGCTGTCGGGTGCGCTGCGCGTAGAGTCCTTCTTGAACCGGTTCCACTCGGAGGGTTCAGGGCACGTGATTCGGGAGCCCTCGATGACCTTCTCGCTCTTCCAGGGTATATGATAGTTGGCGGCGATATAATCCATGGTCGCCCATGTGAGAGCGGAACGGAGGACATGCTCATTATGCTGGTCGAGTGGGATTGGCTTCTCTTCGGAACTGATCAGATCCTCAGGCCTCTTGTGATAATAGAAGTCAATAGGGTTCCGCTTGCTGATCGTAGTCACCAGTGACTTCCCTGCAGATCGGCCTGCACGCCCGATCCGTTGGAGGTAGGCGTTCGTGTTTGGTGGCGAGCCTAGTAAGAGCAGAGTATTGAGATCTCCGATGTCGATACCGATCTCCATCGCCGGCCCTGTCGAGAGGAAGTTCGGCACCGCGTTCCGCTTGAACTCGTGTTCGATGCGGCGCCGCTCGTCAGCTTTGAGATCGCCCTTGTACACTTGACTCAGTAGGAGGCGCGTCTCCGTGGTTGTCGCCCAGTACGCGTCACGGTTGAAGTGTGGCGACTGTAGCGTCGTTCGATCAGTGTACGGAATTGTGAATTCAACTGCATTTCGGTAGTTGGTGTCCGCAACACGTGCAGTCGCATCGCTGACGAATTTATCTGTCTGATAGAGATACCGAATCGGACGTTCAGAATTTACAGCCCGAACCAGAATCTTGTCTGGGTTGAGTTGGACACGGTCCGTGTCCTCGTCGACCAGAATAAGACCGTTCGAACGGAGATCCGCAATGACTTCCGTAGGACTGTCGACGGCGCGGTCTTCACGGAGCGACTCCATGAGAGACTCACGGGTGACGCGGTTGTTGTCGAGCAGTTCCGCGCAGACTTTCCGGTGCTCGTTGAGCGGTGGCGTCTCCGCGAAGTCGATGTTCAATAGTCCATTCGACACCATCCGTCCGTAAGTCCGGCCATAGTCGCCGTTGAACAGTCGGTACGACCCGGGTAGGAGTTCCCCGATGATCGTTCCCGTCCATTCAAAGAATCCAATCTCATCGTCGATAATGTCCGAAGAGGCACCGAGTTCGTTCCAGTACTCGCGGGCCCGACTTCGAGTTTGTTCAATGAGTTCCGCAAGCGTGGTCTCCCCGGTCTCGTCGACGTAGCGGAGCATCTGTTGCTGGATGAACAGCAACTTCTCCGGCTCGTCGAAGTCGTTGGCCAGCCGTTCCATGTCGTGGTACGAATCGGCGAACGACATGAGCTTCCCCGCGCTCTGGTCACCGTGGTCGTCTGAGAGCTTCCGCAGCATGAACTGGCTCATCGTGACCCCGGTATTTGTTGGCGATCGCATCAGGTGGTCGTAGTCACGATACTGATGATAGCACGGAAGCGCGTGCTTGGCTACTGACGGCGTTTGGAGCCGAATGTTACCATCCTGATCACGGTACGCCGCGCGTAGATTGAACGACTTGTGGACGCGCTTGACATCATCGTCACCGTGTATCGCACATCCGGATCCGGGGAGATAGTACACGTCGTTTCGGTCCGCGTTACACTCCTCACAGTAGTCTGCCTCCTGCGTGTCGATGTACGCGGATAGGACGAACGTGTTCCGGCCGCACGAACAACCACCCGTGAGCCCCTCCGGTGCGTGATGTCCACCGTGGTCTTCGTCGGTACACACCCATGGGAGCACAAGACGCGGGATGAGCGGCGCGTCACATGCGCTACACTCTGTCCCCGACTGTTCCTGTCCGTGCTTATCACACTCGGGGTCGTCACACTCGAAGGAAAGGTCGTCCTCGGCGCTAAGCCGTCCCCCACAATTATTGCAGGCCGTGTCGACGGTACGCCCTTCATTCGAGCACTCCGGGTTCTTGCAGGCGATTCCGTCTTCGGTGCGTGTGAGTAGTCCACCACAGGCATCACAGGATCCGAGGCTCTCACTCGGTGTTGCCGTGCGTTCACAGGATTCACACTCGTACTCCGGTGTGAAGTATACGCGCGTGAGGTCTCCGTGATTCTCATGACTACATTCCGGTTCGTTTGCGTACAGGTATTCGCCCTCGGTCTCCTGTCGGAGTGGACGGACGTCCGCACAGTCCGGACAGTACCAGGCTTCATACAATTGCTCCCCGCACTTGTTGCACAGTCGAATCTTCGTTACAAACGAGGAATGGCCCGCAGATTCGTCGCAATCGCAGGACTGTGGGCTTGGATAGATACTGTGGCAGTGTAGACACTTGTAGTAGCCGTCGACCGGCCAATTGAAAACGTGGACACGAATCTCGAAGTCGCCGGCTTCAAACAGGGAAAGTACGTTCTGTGCGGCAGTTTCGGCAGTTTCAGCATCGACCCCGTACGTAGTCGCGATGTAGTCGACGAAGTCAGCAGGTCGGGGTGCATTTGCTATATCGTCGATTTCGGTCGGATCGCGGAGGACCTCATGGAGATGCGTCAGCCATGGGATTGATCCTGCGTCAGCTGCGGTACGGAGGACCGCATCGGTACCCCTGCAGTCGTTGGGTTTGATACCGAGATCGTCAAGCCACGAGTAGGTCTGGACCGGTTCGCCAGCGTACCAGCGTTCAAGATCGGCTCGAAGGCTGGCCGCGTCAACTATTTCACTGGTGACATACTTAGGGAGCGAGCCGACAGGTGACGGCGCCTCGACGATTGTGTCTTCCTCAATGATCTCGTATGGGTCACCGTGTGGGACACCGAAGAGACGTTGGAAGAGTTCCTCTTTGTGCCCGACGGTTGCACTAGAAGCGACGAGCCGAAGCGGATCGTCAACGTCACGCGCCTTCCGAAGCCGACGGAGGCGCTTAACGAGGGAGGAGACGTGTGCCCCGAATAGTCCTTCGTAGGTGTGTACCTCGTCGAAGACGAGGAATTTCGGCTGGTCCACGAAGAGCCGGTGTGCCTTTTCATCGTTGATGTTGAACAACCGGTAGTTGATCGTGTCCGGATTTGTGAGGAGAATGTCTGGCGGGTTTGCTTCCATCCGGTCACGGGTGAGGTGAACGAACTTGAGGAACTCACCGCCGTATGACTGTCGAGTCTGGAGAAAGTACTCACTTCCCTCTTTTTTAACATGTAGACGAGGCACTTCGGTTTCGCGCACTCGATCACTACTCGCGAGTTCGTCCGCGATTGAATCAGGAAGCTCAAAATATTCGTAAGAGTCCTCAAGATATTTATGCGTCTTTTTCCCGTTGTTGTACTGGCCGCGGCGGGGTGTGTCACCATCGTAGACGCCGATCGTAATGTGCTCGTCTTCCGCGAGACCGGACTTCCGGTTCGCGATCCAGAGATACTCAATGAATCGCTTGAGTTGGTCTTGTGCGAGTGCCTTCGTCGGATAGGTGATAACCGCCTTAATGCTGTTCGGAGCGCGGTTCGGGACGTTTCCCTGCTTGGCCCGCAATGCGTACTGAAGGAGAGGTATGAACCAGGCCTCAGTTTTCCCACGACCCGTGCTCGCGGAGATTAGCGCATGATTATCATCGACAAGCCAGCGAATCGCGTCTTCTTGATGCTCCTGCAGGTTCGTGAACCCCTGCTCTTCGAAGGCATTGATAAGAGGCTCTTCAAGTCCGACTGGTGCGAACTTGCCCTCGACGTCCTCCGCGAATGACCGCCATGAGGTCTCGCTCCACTGTGCAGAGGGTACGCCCTGGAGATACGGACCTTTTGAGCGGATGAAGGCCTGCTTGGCAGTCGTTTTTTCGTCGTGGCTAAAGTCATTAAGGAGGCCCTGGTACCCGCGCTGATTACTCCCGATGAGGTATTGGGCGTAGCTCTCTTGTGCGTGTTCTCCGAGTTCGATTGGGTCGTATGCTGACATTGTTAGAATTGGATGGTTAGTCGTTTGCTGAACTCTTCGAGCGTCTTGAGTTCATCCAGTACCCCGTCGTCGACGTCTGCGAGAGTGACGGTCTCGTTCCGCAAGAAGCGCAGCAAGAGGTTGCCCGCGTCCTCGCTCAAGCCGTAGTTCGAGCGAATCGTCCCGATGTCGATATCGACCTCGGAATACCGTTGCTTCGCCTCTTTTAATTCCTCCGCATCGATGAACTGGCCGCGTTTGATCGACGCGATCTTTTTTCGGTATGTGGTCACGGCTTCGGTATCGGTTGTAGTACCGATGTCGGGAATTCGAAGAATCGTCTCTCTGGTTTCTACATCGCTTAACTCTTCGTCCGCGGCAGCCTCGAGGTTAGTCTTGACAGTCTCCTTGTGCTCGTTGAGAGTTTCCTGAAACGCTTTGAACTCTTTTCGCGTCGAACTAATCTCATTTACGTCGGTGAAGTCGTCGTAACTCTTCGACTCGAACTCGCGAAGTTGTGGACGATATTCGTCGAGTGTTCGTTCAATGTTGTGTCGAGGAGCGGGCGCGTCGAGGACTGCAGCGAGTCCAACCGCAGTACAAAGAACGTTGAAGGAACTTTTTGCGTCGTTGATCGCTTCCCAGACCTCCTCAAACGCCTGATTTCTCTGTTTTCTATTATTCCGCTTCGTCTCGATGTTCTCCTTCTCATCTTCAAGTGTTTTGACCGAGTCAGCAAGATCGTTCAATCGGTTGACCCGTGTTTTGATTCCACTCTTCTCAGTGTGTATGGCCTGACTCATAGTCCACCCTCGATCGTATCCGCCAGGGATGCGGCGGCGTCTTGTGCCCCATCAAACGGAGTCGTATCCGGTAGCTCTACCTCGAACTCCTCGTCCTCTAGCTGTTCCTCTCTCTGTGCCAACGCCTGCTCGAGTTCATATAATTCCGATGTGAAATCTGAGAGGGTATTGTAAATTTGCTTGCTCTTGCCCAAATTCGTGATCCTGAGGAAAGTCCTATAGGCATCGAGGAATTCCCACGCGTTCGTGACACCCTTGATCGCGTTCATCTCCGTCTGGAGCGCAGTGACCGTCGACTCGAAGTCTTCTGCCTCGATTTTGCGGACCTCGTTAATAATTGTTGGTCGAGATCGATCCGAGTGCTTATATGCGGCATCGATAGCGCTGAAGTCGATGTCGTCGGGGCTCGTAACGCCTTCGAACGCTTCTGCGACCGTACCGTGCTCGTTGAGGAGACGCGAGCGAACTGTCTCCAGATCTTTGGATCGACTCTCTTCACGGAAGTCGCTGAGCCTTCGTGCGATTTTCCGGGCGTTGAAGCTGCTCGGAAGGCGGAGGAAATCTGAGAGGTCGCTGGCGTCAGATTTTGTCGCACCC
This sequence comes from Natronolimnobius baerhuensis, assembly GCF_002177135.1. Lineage (NCBI taxonomy): Archaea > Methanobacteriati > Methanobacteriota > Halobacteria > Halobacteriales > Natrialbaceae > Natronolimnobius > Natronolimnobius baerhuensis. Next base: position 112,582 of record NZ_MWPH01000005.1, on the reverse strand, counting down.
AGTTTCACGCCGTCTTTCCCGCTCGTGATCTCGCCGATTCGATCGACCAACTCTTCAGGAGAGGTCTGTGAAACGCAGCGTTGGAGTTTGGGATAGTTGACGATATTCGACCGTAAGTGGAACCGCGCCCGAAAGAGACCTTTCAACGTCTCTCGATGGTTCTCGATAGTGTATTTGTTGATGTCAAGTTCGCTTGGGATCGCGATTTGGCTTGTACTCGGCTCTCCTGCTTCAAGCGGTTCCGTCAGGGCTTCCACGGAAAATTCGGTCCCCTTTCCACCGAGTACGTTGAGGAAGTACTTCCCAAACAGAGCGACGTCGTCGAGCGTTACACCGAACTCTTCCTCGATGTCGCTCTCGACGGTCGAGCGGAGATCTGTGACAGCCTCGTCAGCCCACCAGCTGAGCAATTGAGGGTCGACGCGTCCCGTCTGGATATGCTCGTCAATTGATTGCTCATCGTACACCCCGATGCGGAGCAGATCGAGAAGCAGCGTCCCTGGGAGGTCGCGAGAGACGATGACTTTTCGATAGCTTGGTTCGTCGCCGTTGCTGATATGGATCGGAACGGCACGACTGCCCTTATCCCACCAAACCGCACTGGCCTTCTGAGCGTTTCGTGGCGGCGTCCGGAGGCTGGTCGGGTTATCATGAAAGTAGCGGACAACTCGCTCTGCCCCGTCCTCCAAATGGGAAGTCTTCTTGAAATCAAGACCCTCCGCCTTCCAGTCGAGCAATTCCTGTCTCCGTGATTTGAACAGCGCTGCGCGGCCGCCAACAGGGTTCTTGTGATCGGTGTTGCTTGAACAGACCCAATACTCACCCTCCCGCTCCATCGGGACCTGGCACTCCGAACACACGGTCTCACAACTCGGGCAGAACGGGGTGCTTTCACTCGTTTCTTCCATCTCTGTACCGCATTTCTCGCAGAGAAGCGTGTCATCGACGCTCGGCGCCCAACCATCGCTTGGGACGTCGAACATCTCCGGTATTCGTTCATCGACAACGTACTTGTTGTTGTCAATCCGCTTGCCATACCACTTCAGCAGGTCACGATCTGACTCTTTATATTCTGGATCAAGCGTATTGTCGATAGACCCAAGTTTCTTAAGCAGGTCCGCGTGCTCAAAGGGAGGATTCTTGTTGGTTAGCAAACCTTCGATAACAAACGTCAGGTAGTTTCGTGGTGTCTGTTTCTTTTGGTTATCTTCACGCAAATTTTCATAAATGCGTGTAAGGAACGGCTTATTAAATGGATACAGGCCTTCTCCGAACGCGTCGTCGAGTTCGCTTTCTGAGATTTGGGCCAATGGAGAATAGTCAATATCAGCGTCGTGCTTGATTGCGGTGAGATACTTTCGCGCGAGATCGATATGGATCTCCTCTTGCTGTAGGAAGAGGGTCTTCGACCCCTCATCTGTCTGTTCCGTGAGTGCAACGCGTGCTTTAATGCGATCGTTGATCGTCTCCTCAGTGCTAAGATCTGCGCGCCGTCCCTGTACAAGAGTCTGATTTGTACCGGTCGGAACACCAATGACAACGTCCCAGTTAGAGGCTTTGAGGTCTGAAAAGAAAGAGAGGATCTCGTGCTGAAAGATTGTAAATCCGTTGAGATCCTCGATAATAAGCACAGGCCGGCGATTTGCTTCTTTGAATCGCTCGTTGAGTTGTCGGAGTGTTTCTTTTAGATCACCAACGAATAACATGTCCTTGATCGAGTCCTTCGCCTGTTCAGTAACCTTATTGTAGAGGACGTCGATCGCATTGCTAGTATCTGTTGAGACTTCCGATTCGACGCCGGGATACGTATCAACGAGCGACTCAAGTTTGTCTTCAGAGATTGGTTCAAACTCAATCTCCTGACCGGGATCATCAAACGCGTTAACGAACTTGTCGAGGTTCTGTCTAACTTCTTGTTTGAATTTGCTGCTCTGGACTAACTCGATTGTCGCAGTTTTCGACTTGTCGAACGCGAGAGTAATATCACCAGTCGTCCTGTCTAGAACACCCTCGGGTGGAAGTTCGGCCAGTCGCTTAGCCTCGTCCAGTTCAGTGTGGTCAAGGTACTGTGTTAGCCGCTGAAGAACTTCTCGCGGTTCTCGGACTTCCCGTGGAATCAGGATGGGTTCATGACGGAACTCGTCATCACTTGCGTTCCCGTATTTGTCTTGAATATTATAATCGAGCCATTGGCAAAGTTCTGATTTCCCGGAACCAGTCTCACCAACGACAAAAAACATTCGGTTGTCCGATTCAATATGTGAATCGATGACCGCATCGTAAAAGTCCGACTCCGTGATGTACTCACCCTTGTCAGTCCACGCATCGATCTGTGTACGCTCGACCTTAATGTGGTTGATCGGAACGTGGGTAGCTTCGAATTCAGCACGGGATTTCTGTTGGGATTCCTGAGTGACGTACTTCTCAACGGAACGGTCGGTCCAATTCTTAGGATATTGTGTCATGCTAGAACTGTGTCGTAAGTTCGATTGTATTCACGCCCTTTGAATCAACCTCGTAGGTCGCCCCAGCGTCGCTTTCTTTCCGGAGATCGATCTCAGAGTGTTCTTCGAGACCAGCTAATCCGTACTGGACGTGCTTGGCGATAGTCCCCCCAGAAGTCCAGACAGGTACGTACACATCGTGAAGATTCGAGAGAACATCCTCCAGTCGAGTAGTCCGGGTTTCACAGACATTATTAAGCAGTTCCCTCCAGAGGTCATATTCGAGTACGAACACCATTGTGGCGTCGTCACCATGAACCTTCGTGATGAGACCCAGACAATCCATTGTTCGCTCCCAGTAACCAAGATTTGTCGTGTTCCAGCCGGTATCAGGACTGTACCCGTTCATTGCATCTTGAAGTTCACCTTTGCGATTCGCAAGCGTTTGGTCCTCAGAGGCGAGATATCCGAGGACATCTCGATAGGCACCGTTTTCGCCGAACTGTGAGTAGAGACCCGAAAGTATCGATATTTGGGGACTAGTAGCACTTGCAGCACCCTCATGTAGCCGATAACCATCGGTTTCCTCGACTATCTGCTCGGTCTCTTCTAAGAATCCGATAGCATCAGTAATTAACTTTAGTTTGTCCGAGATCGACGACTCGGTCGCGTCGCCGGGGAAGAAACAGTGCTTGATTTCGTCTTCGGTGACTGGTCCGTCGGTACTGATGAATTCACGTAGTGCGAGAATATCATGTCCGGTGATATTTCGTCTGAGTACTGACATTATAAATTAGTGTTAGTGTCCCTGATTTGAGAGAGGTCTGCCTGTCCGTACACTATCGATTCTAGGCGGAGAATACCAACGAATATAAATAAAGGTATTGGTCCATGGAAATGTCCACAAACCACCTCACAAGAACACTTTCATCCATTGGTTGAACAGATCAATGATTGGGCACTATCTAGTTTAGGACCTCTTCAGTTGGCGTTCGTCCACCGAGCGATTGATGCGGTCTCTGGCGATTGTAGTAATGTACAAACTGTTCAATTCATTTCCGAGTACTCCGCCGACTGCCCACCCATGAATTATGGAAACGGTCGACTCGCATTTTGAGGGTGTGAAACCACTTTTCGATGATGTTTCGGTCGGTGTAGTCATCCCGACCGTTTAACCCTAATCGAGCAAAGGCAGTCCGATAGCCAAATTGATCGACGAGAAATAGGGACAATGACAGATCATAGCACGCCCTGAGATTTTGATTTCGAGTTCTGGCTAAAACCTGGCTATCACTCAATCCTCTGTACGGTACGCCCGAACTTTCTCGCGGTCATAGTCAAACTCTTGGAGTGCGTTCCGGATGTAGGTCTCGATTACGGAATTGTCTGACTCTACCCAGGGGCGTGTCACTGCCTCGATATGAGCCGGATCTTCTTTGGCTGTATCGGAGGCGAGAAACTCGAGAATGTCCCAGGTTCGAATGCCGGGTTTAAGTATGTCAAATTCGAAGAGGTCGCGAATCTGTGTCGGTTCATATCCCATAACATCCTTGTATTCTGCTGCCGCGTGGTGTAGCCATATATTGCGGGTTTCACCGAGACTGAGACGTGGTTTCTCGAAATTTTGAGCAATGTACTTCTGGGCAAGGTCTGTGTAGTCTAACTGAGATATACGGTCGACGTCCTCAGCCATCGACTTCTGTGTCACCGTCCCTTGCATCTTGAAATCGCCCGTGTCAGTGAGAAGAAATAACTCTTTAATTCGATCTGTTTTATATGCGTCCATAAGTTTGTGCGTCGTGCTTGACGTTTGCGCGTCCTCGAGATCCTGATTTGTGACTTGGCAGAGTTGGTCGAAACCAAGGGTGTCTGCGCGTCGATCAGTGTCGATAAGAACATAGTCGAATTCGAGATCCGGTATAGCAGTGTAGCGAAATTGCCTGTCTTCGCGTTCCTCAACGACCGCGTCGAACGTGTCCGTACTTGACGCACTAAGCCACCCTCTCGGGAAGGTGAACTGCGTCACACCATAGTGCAGGAGTAGCGGTAGACTTCGAAGATACCCCATCCCGTAGCCCTCTTCGTTACCTGCAGTCAAGGGATCGGTGATGTGAATGACACGGTTCTCAGTAGGGATTCCCTCAAATGAGACAATAGTCATTGTAAGAACACTACATGCGACGGGACTAGTGTAGTTATTGATGGCGGAAAAATTCACACCCCGCTCTTAGCAGGACCCAATGACGTAGTCACTCTATAGATTTAGATGGTTCAATGCATCGTGTTTAGTTTAGCGAGTTCCACCAGACGGCGAAGGCTTGTAACCATGTTTCGGCAGTCGCTGGATCGACGTTGCTGAAACTATTGCTGAACGGTGAGGTGCGTCGTTTTATCTCTCGAAAGATACGTTCAATGGCGTTCCGATTTCCATGGCGTTCCGGTCGAAATCGGAGCCCTGGTCGTTGTAATGCAGCCGCTAGGTGATGTGCGTGATCAACGAGAAACACAGCGTCTTCGACGTCGTGTTTCTCACGAAGTTCCCGCAAGAACCGTTGTGTTAATGCCGTTGTAGTCGTCGTAAAGAGCCGGACGTGCAAGAATTCATTTGTCTTGGGATCGACAGCCGCGTACAGCCAGAACTGCTGTCCATTGATTCGGATCACGGTCTCGTCGAGCGCGACGTGATCTGGACTCGCATCGCTGGCGGGTTGTAGATCGGCCTTGTGCACCCAGTCGTGAACGGGTTTTCGCGATCGTTCGACACCGAACTTCTCTAATTCTCGAACGGTATTCGAAAGCGATAGTCCGGCAAGGTGCAGTCAAATACCGAACTTCATCAGTCGGCGCGGTGTCCGCTCTCGGTCCACAAAATCCAAGTCAACCCAGTCGCTACGACCACTGAGGCGGGTGATTTCTGCCATAGACCAGATAAAAATCACGCCACCTCATCCTTCAGCCTTAACTAAACACGACCGATGAACCGGAGACAATTCTTAATCGACTCGAGCGAATTAGCTCAACTGCACAGGAGATCATCGACGCTGTTGAGGAGGAGATGAGCGACACGTGATCAACGGTTGTTGTTTGAGATTCTCGAAGCGCTTGCGGAAGAGGGCCTCGAGCGTGATGAGTATCAATTAGGGGAATGGATCGATGTTGAGGCACTCGAGCAACTCGTAGATTCAGCGAGTCAAGATACTGAAATCGAAATTCGATTCACTGTTAGTGAGTTCCGTGTACTGGTTACGGGATCGGACTTAACTGTCAGTTAGGTACTAGTTTGGTCAGAAGACTAGTATTCAGATAACTGGTTCTTCCGTTCTACTTTCCACTGAATGTCAATGTGAATAATGAGTTTAATTTTGTTTTGAGGATAGATTAAATTTAAGCTTTTGATATATTATTAATTGTGTTTGGACATACACCTAATGTATTTGAAAAGTCAAGGCTAGTAGGACAATTATATATCCTTGTAGTTATGACTGATAGGATATGAGTATGAATATTGACGCCACTGAAAGTACTGTTCAAGGCGTCTTTGCCGACAAAAGTACATACAGTGTTCCAGACTATCAGCGGCCATATTCGTGGGAAAATGATCAATGGGCCGATTTTTGGACCGATCTCAATACTATTCAGAACGATACACATTTCCTTGGATCTATAGTTTTGATTAAGCATGATGGTGGGTTCAATCAACTTGCAGAGTTGGAGGTTGTAGATGGCCAGCAACGACTCACCACAATCTCACTATTATTCTGTGCAATGCAGTCTCAATACGAAGAGTTGGGCGACCCTGACGGCATTTCGGAATTGATCAATGACGAATATCTTCACGAACGGGACGACAGCAATACTAAACAGCCAAAACTCTCCCTGAGCCGATACGATGGCGACGACTATGAACATATTCTTGAAGGGCGTGAAAACGCAGTTGATGATGGTTCAAGACTGTTAAGAGCATTAAGGTACTTCGAAGAAAAACTCTCAAATCATACGGCGGATGAACTAGATGAACTACGGGCACACCTCACAAAACAAATGACGATAGTCGTCGTGGAATGTGATACTCCAGGTTCTGCTTTCCGGTTGTTTGAGACGTTGAACAACCGAGGGATGGAGTTATCCTCAATTGATTTGATGAAAAATTCTTTGCTGCAGACAGCTACCTATAAATACGGAAGTGATAGTGAGGAATATGAGCATGTCCGAAACCAATGGGAATTCCTTTTACAAAATGTTGTTCATCAAATAGATCACCCAAATAGATTCTTCAGGCATTTCATTATGTCTAGGGAAGAACCGGACTATGAAGGGAATGTTTCTCCAAGGAAGCTTTATGATATATTTAATGAGATCATTGATGTTGATCTGAGTGATGTGGGTATTTCGATAGATGAGTACGTCGATGAGATGGTAGATATTTCCGATACATACATGGGAATAATTGACGCGTCCATCGACACCTATGGTGGAAAGCAATCCAAAAAGGTGAACTCTCGACTCAGGAATTTAAATGATATTGGCGCCTCCCATTCCAGGACGTTGATTCTTCGCTCCATTGAAGAGTTCGATGAATCGACGAAAACAATCGAGGTTCTACGGTTACTAGAATCATTCATGACTCGCTGGAGGGTTGCTGATCTCACAACAGGAGCCTCTCTTGACCGCATCTTTTCTGAACTCTGTTCAAACGCTTTTAAGAAGTCAGATCCGATCAGCGCTATCCGCCAGCGACTCAAAGAAGAGGCCCCTGGTGATGACGAATTTAAGGCGAAATTTGCGAGTTCAGAATTTAAACAGAACTCGATGACTCGATACGTCTTAGATACACTCGAACGCGAATATTATTCTACTGGAGGTGGAAAAACATACGACCGAGCTTCTGTTGATATCGAACACATTGCACCTCAAGCAGCAATGTCTGCCGATAAGTACAGTTCGTGGAAGGAACTGCTCGATATCGGTGAAGCCGAGTACAAGAACCAATACCGAAATCGAATTGGAAACCTTACTCTTCTCGAAGAAAGCCTAAACGAAGAAGCGAGTGCGAACCCATTCCAACAGAAAAAAGATCAATATCGGCTTTCTGACTTTCAAATGACTGAATACGTCCGTTCGAATTATTCTGACTGGAATACGGACACCATCGAACGTCGGTCCAAAGAACTTGGAGAAACTGCTGTCGACATATGGAATTTTGAGCTTATGGATTGATGTATTCATGTTATTTCTCGCTCGAACAGAAGACCATCCATATGTGATCTAGGATCGACAGAACTCAATATTCAGATGGGAGTTTTCGCTGGTCAGGATCGCCATCGTTCTGTACCGTTTCTCGTCGTTGTTCAAACGCTTCGCGAGCCCGCGGATCAATGTCAATACACGTGTAGTCAATCTGCTTGTCTTCCAATTGTTCAACAGCAATTGCTGCAGGAGCAGTGCCAGCACAAGGGACCAATATTTTATCACCATTTTCTAACAGTGCATCAATCCATCGTTTATACGGTTCGATAGGTTTGACACTCCCCCAACCAAAGTTTTTGGTTGGTTTGTGCGCAAGCTGTCGAGCAGAAGCAGTTGATTCTCGTTCTGTTTCCCCCTTATGTGCGAACACAACCGGGTAGCCACCGTTACTAAGATACTTACCTGCACTACTACGATCTACTTTAAATGCAGATTTTTGAATATATGTCACCCCGCCAATTCTTCGGTATCCTCCACCAGAATATGTCTTAGCAACATTCCCCCATTCTTCTTGTAATTCTTGAATGAGTTTTGGAAGAAGCCAATCATCTGCGTCAGCAATCAACCAACCACCGGCAGTCAAGGCCTCTTTACAGGCTTTAAGTAATTCACTCGTTGTCAACGAGTCGTCCGGTGCTCGTTCACGACCGCTCTCATCAAATCCGTGTGTAGGGTATTCAACACCAAACTGTCCTGCTCTCTGCGGTCGTGCCCAAGCATCATCAAGATAGATAAGATCCGCCTTTTCACCACTCTTTTGAAGATATTCAAGTGCATCTCCAATCACATATTTTTCCGTATTTCTATCGTAGGTAGTGATATCCACACTCATGTAGTTTAGGTCTATTATCCGGTCCTCGCCAATGCTATCTGTATCTTGTTATTCAGTGGTCGCTCATACTTAGACTAGTAAAAACATTCACAATAAATAGTCAATAAGCGTATGTCAAGCGACCTGTCCAAACGCAGCTTAGCCAATCTCGAAATCTGTTAAGAGAGTTTTCCGGTAGCTCAAACAGAAAATGTTGGCAATTATCTGTTTGGTGGCCACTCAGGGTGGTACTGAACTCGTAGTCGCTGATGGAGTTTACGACCAGAATCTTTGAGAACAATAGAACCCTGAGCATTTTCTTCGGCATACCCTAAGTAATCAACCCAGTCTAGATGTGCCTGAACCTTTTTTCGCCATGAGTTGATCGAATTGACTGGCTGGTAAGAATCGAGGTGCTCAACGCGGTCTCTGAACGCTTCGGCACGACTCTCAGTTTCAGTTGCTTCTGTCCTTGTTGTCGCAAGTTGGTTAATTATAGCTATCATGGGTAGCCAGTTTTGTTCGAACAGTACTGTCTTCCAGATACCTTGCTCCTCAGGAGAAAGACTCAATTTAACATCTAACTGGATACCCGAAGAGAGAGTTGTCTGATTAGGAGTCTCGAAGTGTTCAGCCAACCAAATTCCAGATGGTAATAGCCCCTCTTCAGCATCCAAAATGCCAAGCAATTCGAGAAACCGATGCTGCTGATCAACTTTTGTTTCTTTTCCCCGATCCGCAAGTTCGCTCTTGATATCTGCAGCAGGTCGATCAGGCATTTGATGGTAAGGTTTGATGAGTTCGCAAGCGTAAGCAAGGTCTCCCCAGGTAGGTTGCACTCCACCAATGTGGGGTGAATCAGAAGCCTTCGGGTCATAACGTGGGCACATAGCATTTTCTATATATTCAGATTACATAAAACCATTGTCCATCGATTAACGCCTTGATTGTATATTAGTCCAATTATATATAATATTAAATTATATTCGGCAAGTATATTACCAAATAGAATTTACGATGTTATTTACGTAGAATAGTATAACACTTGTGTGGTATAGGGGTTCTCGAACCGCTGAAACAATGTATATGCGACAGTACGCATCCAAAATTATGATTGCATCCGGTATCGTTTGCTTGATCATGCAACGATTCTCGACAGGTGATCGCGTTCGAATTGATATCCCTGAGGAAATCGATCCAGATCACAAACAGTATCATGGAAAACACGGACAGATCATCGAAGTACTAATTGATGAAGCTGATTCAATCACCAACGATACGCGTGATTCATATCTGTATCGCGTGGCTCTTGATTCAGGTGAAGAAGCCGATTTTCGCTGGCGGGATCTACGACCACCGATAGACGGATCTCAAAAAGTATGACAAAGATTAGACGAACTGTCTAGTACATCCTCAACTGGCGTTCGTCCATTGAGCGATTGATGCAACCTCTGACGGTTATAGTAATGCAGGTTATCTGTCTTTAGCTAAGCGAGAAACCACGTGACAGCGGCGACTTATCGAGGCATCTTTTCGAGAGGAATGAGGAGGCGACGAGTGTGCACAACGAAGCCTCCTCATCTCGGATTATGCGTCGGCTCACTACATTGTTTCCCTCTGAGTTCCTCGAAGACCACGCCGAGTTCCTCGGCGTGGTCGAACGCGACCGCAGGCTCCAGATGCCTGCCTTCGTCTGGGCATTCGTGTTCGGCTTCGCCGCAGGCGAAAGCCGAACACTCGCTGGTTTCAGACGCAGTTACAACTCGACAGCCGACGAGACGATCTCTACCGGCGGCTTCTATCACCGATTGACGCCGTCTCTTGCAGAGTACTTCCGCGACCTCGTCGAGACCGTGCTCGACGAGGTCGCTGTCCCTGACACTGTTGACGCCGATATCAACCGATTCAGGGAGTGATGATCACTGATGGAACGGTATTGCGGTTACACGAGTTCCTCGCCGATGAGCACAAATCTCGCAAGGAGGAGCAGGTGGAGCTTCGCTCCAGCCTGCTCCTCAATGCCACCGAGCAGACGATAGAACGACTCGACGCGACTGACGAGAAAACGCACGACAGCACGTTGTTTAACACAGGATCGTGGCTCGAAGATCGGCTCGTTCTGTTCGACCGAGCCTACTTCAAGTACCGCCGTTTCGCGTTGATCGATGAGAACGACGGCTACTTCGTGAGTCGGCTGAAAAAGAGCGCAAACCCGGTTGTAACGGAGGAATTACGGGAATGGCGCGAGCGCGCCATTCCCTTGGAAAGGGAGCAGATTCACGATGTTGTGGATGATCTGCACCGCGAGTACATCGACGTGGAAGTCGAAGCCAAGTTCGACCGAAGACCGTACGGAGGAACGTAATCACGCGATACGAAGCGGTTTCGCGTCATCGGCGTCCGCAAGGAGGACGCCGACGACTACCACCTGTATATCACGAATCTGCCGAGAGAAGAGTTCCTGCCGTCGGATCTAGGGACGATCTATCGCTGTCGATGGGAAGTAGAGTTGCTGTTTCGGGAGTTGAAGACGCAGTACGAACTGGACGAGTTTGACACGACGAAGGAGCATGTTGTCGAAATTCTGCTGTACGCGGCGTTGCTGTCACTGCTCGTGAGTCGTGAGTTGCTCGATCTGGTCAGCGAACAGGCGGACGATGAGATCGTGTTTCCACCGGAACGCTGGGCGGCGACCTTTCGGTCGCACGCCCAGCTCATCCTCCATGAACTCAGTGAATACCTCGGCTACTCGCCGCCACCGCTGCTCGACCGACTGATTGACGACGCACAGAAGATCCACCAGCAACGGCCAGTGTTACAAGAGACGCTCGCTACCGCTACGCAACCGAGGTGTGAGTCTTAGCTAAAGACGAATAGTAATGCAGGTACATATGGGTAGTGAGTTGGTCCCGTAATATATTTGTCAGAGCTTGAGGAGGAGAGTTTACTTGGTTGATCAAAAGGTCGACCGGCGCACCTATTCAAGCGTTTCTCAAGTTAGTTCACAGTGGTTTTCAGTGTCAGTATCCTGTGTGTTTTGCATCATAAATTTCATCAAGTGATTTTATCCACTCAGAAAAGGTCTACTCATTTCATAACTGGATCTCGACGGCAGGCGCTATAAGCCATTTTTGTGCGCCAACAGGCGTGAGGCGCAATGTAGTGCACCTCGAGATTACTGATGAGTACTGACCAACCAATCCACAGCGAGACGCATCGAGAACGGTCGACTGATGACGAATTTTCGACCGGCCGTTCCCAAAGCTATCCAGGCGATATTGCACGTCTACACGGACACGAACTCGTCGCAATCGATGAGTGGCTCCCTGGAAAGGCCCCGTCACCTTACAACATCGACCTCACAGACAGCTACGAGTATCGGACCCGCTACTGGCGCTGCAAGAACTGTGGCCACGAGCGCAACCGTCGCGAGGAATTTACAACCCCTTGTGAAGAACCGCAGCCAGCAACTCCCCTCGAGGCTGGTGGCTACTCAATCGACGAGCCACGAACTCGTCGTGCGCTCACCGAACAGATCGACGTCCAATTCGTCAAACCAGGACCCGTGTACGAGGTCGTCAGTGAGAGCGAGAGTACCTACATCGTCGACGTCGAGAACGGGACGTGTACCTGCCCTGATTTCGAACAGCGCCAGCCAGACGGCGGCTGTAAGCATCTGCGCCGTGTTGACCTCGAGATTCGGACTGGACTTGTTCCAGGTCCAGATGGAACATTCCATCGCTGAGAGCAGATTCTCGAACCAACTTCGAGAGTTTTGTGACCCCCAGGAGGGGCGACGGGGAATCAAATCATTGCCTCGTCAGAATTAAGATGGCTACAAACAAGACATCCAGCAGTCGCATCGCCCGAGAGACAACGCAAGAGTCGCAACCAGAATTGTCATGTCCAGAGTGTCGTGGACAACTTGTCACAGCGGATCGCGAAACGCGCTGTCGAACATGTGGCTTGATCGTCGACGAAGACAAACTTGACCGTGGTCCGGAGTGGTTCGCCTCAGATGCGAACTCGAGTCGGCGCCGAACTGGTGCTGCGCTTACAGAGCGGAGACACGACCGAGGGCTATCAACCGAGATTGGCTGGAACAGGGATGGATACGGGAACGAGATTTCGGGCGAGAAACGACGCCAACTCGCCCGCATGCGGCGGGAACACCGGCGGAGTCAGTGGCGCTCGAAACGCGAGCGGAATCTTGCAACTGGGCTTGGAGAAGTTCGTCGCATCATCGGTGCGCTCGGGTTAGCAGACACTCTTCGTGAGCAGGCGTGTGCACTTTTTCGACAAGCCCAGAACCGAGACCTCTGTCATGGACGATCACTCGAGGGTATCGCAGCAGCAAGCGTCTACGCAGTCTGTCGGTGTAACGGATTCGGACGAACCCTCGAGGAGATCAGTCACGTGGCGGCGTGTTCACAGTCTCGCCTCGAGTGTGCGTATACGGCGATGAACACCGAATTGGAACTGCCGACTGTCGTTCCCCAACCTCGGGCTGTTCTCCCACGACTCGCAAGCGAACTGGGCGTTCCAAACGACGTCCAGCATCGAGCACTCGAGTTGGCGGCACTTGGAACGGAGGCCCGAATCACGACTGGCCGTCACCCACAGGGATTCGCTGCGGCCTGTCTGTACAGAGCGGGCCAAGAACGTGGCTGGCTGGTCACACAACAGGAACTCGCCGCAGTCTCGAGCACGTCTCCGAAAACGATCCGAGCGCACAGAGATGCGCTTCTTGAGATCCTCGAGAGATAGAAAGCGGTGTGATGACGGTTGAGTTCGGCTCAAATCCACTGCTCGAGAGTCGGTGTCTGCAAATCGCGTTTGTCGAGGGAACCTCGACAGGCTGTCAGACGTAGTCTGACAACGTCGTTGAAGCAGGAAGCCCCTGCCTCAAGGAGCCAGCTTTTGCTGGTGAGTAGGAAGGGGTAGTTCACTGGGGCAGTCAGCGTGACTCACGTAGCGTCCGTCTTCCCGTTATCGTCGTTGAGCCACTGCAACACTGGGAAGCCATCGGGATCAGCTTGGGTGACCCACGTTTCCTCAAAATCTAGCGCGTTCATGTTCTCCGCAGCCCTCTCACCTTGCATCTCGTCGGTTGACAGCCCAACCACATTTCGGTCGCTCTCGCCGTCTCCGACTCCGTCCGTCTGACCCGTCGCCTCGGTGTCCCAGTAGCCCGCAGATACCACAGCGTCTTGCTCCCCGACGAATCCGCCAATAGTATCGTCGCCAATCACATCGACGGCAGCCCACGATCTCACCACCTCGCCTCCGGCGTTCGCTCCAACGAAACCGCCGACCTGGTCTTCACCAGTCACCTCACCACCAGCCCACGATTCCAACACCTCACCGGTGTTCCGCCCGACGAAACCGCCGACCGAGGTCTCACCAGTGATATCGGCCGCACACGTAAACGACTCCAACACTTCTCCGTCTCTGTTCTCCCCAACTAGGCCGCCAACATTACGCTCACCCGTGATATCGGCTTCACACACAGATGACTCCAACACTTCTCCCTCCTCGTTCCTCCCGACGAGGCCGCCGACATTACGCTGGCCTGTAATATCGGCGTTGGTGACTGTGATATTCTTGATTGTCCCCATATTCCAACTGAAGAGCCCCATCCCTACATGCGATGTCCACCGGCGGTCAATCTTCAGGTCAGCAATTTCGTGGCCGTTTCCGTCAAACGTGCGGTTAAATGCCGACGTAGCATTGCCGGACGGCCGGTTCCCGATCGAGAGCCAGCCCCCATCAGAATTGCCGACGTGTTCGTCGTAGCCCGCGGTTGCCTCATCAAGGTTGGTGATCAGAACGTATTTATCGATGTCAGGGTCCTCGTCGCGGACGGCATTGAGGTCGTGCCAGTCTTCAATTTCCTCGACACCATCGTCAGAACCCAAACACCCCGTGACTGCGACTGTACTCACAGCACTGGCAGCAAGGAATGCTCGACGATCCAGACCGTGTCGACCGTGTTCCGGAGAGGATCTATCGTTCACACTATTATTTTTAACACACTTGGTATAAGAAAGACGAGCTAAATATTCTGGGAGAGTAAATCCGAAAAGCGCGTTATTCGCTCTCGAGGAGTTCGTCGACGTATTGGTCTTCCCACTCACGGCGGGCTTCGATCTCGCGCTGCCCACGCTTAGTCAGCGTGTAGAAGTTCGTCCGACGGTCTTCCTGTCCCTTCTCGACGAGGCCTTTGTCGACGATTGTATCGAGGTTCGGGTACAACCGTCCGTGGTGAATCTCCTTTTCATAGTAGTCCTCAAGTTCGTCTTTGATCGCGAGCCCGTGCGGGTTGTCCTGGCCGGCAACAGTGTACAAGAGGTCGCGCTGGAAGCCTGTGAGGTCGTACATACTGATGACTTATCTATCGGAGACTAAGTAATTAATGAAAAGTGATACAGGCCAGTAGTCAGTGGTTCAGGCTCTTCAATGAGAATACTATCCAAAACTCAGATTTCGTCTTCAGAAATGGTGGTGATCCGAAGTTCCATGTCCACTTCGTAGAGATACCCACGCTCAATCAGGCGTCTCACTGCGTACTCAACATCGCTCTGCTCGAGATTTAACTCGTTGGTGGACAGTAACACCGATATGGCGTCCTCGCGATGGAGTGACGGAACCTGACAATTGGATTTATCATGCCCTTGCCGGGTGATCGCGTCGGTGAGGACATCGTATGCCTCCAAGACCCACTCAGGCAACGGCGGGCGAGGATCAGTAGCCAGGGACATTCTGTCTGATCACCTAATACTAGTCGGTTCGGTGTGCTATTGCTTAATTCTACTCCCCAAACACAGCAATCATGATGGTGCGAAAGCTGACCGCGGCCTCGAGACTGAACTGGCAAAGTGTATCTGGCAACACAAAGTCAACAGTGCCCCTACTCCGCTGATATCCAGTTGAACTACGAGAAATGAGGCCGCCAACAACGGTCTAGCCTATAATAGTGGAATCGGATTTTCTGACCCAGAATCTGGTGGAGATATTATTGATGGTGCGTCAACACCATGTTAGATAGTGAAACGGGAATGAAAGAAGCCACTCCCGAAGAGGTCAGAGAAGCAATCCTGGCTCTCGAGGATAACGAGGAAGCCGAAGACGCTCATGAGATTGTCGTTGCTGAAGGGTGACTGGGTATTCAAAAGTCCAAATCAACCGTTCTGCCTTCGCACTGTCCCCAAGGGGACAAAGCCGAAAAAATACACCGCCCCCGCCCCGCCTCCGCACAGCGGATATCCAGTTGAAGCACATGAAACAGGGGTAGTCGGTAGGGATTTAGTTATGTTTTCAGTAGTGTAAGTCATGACATTGATAGAATTGCCTTTGTTAGTCTTCACTGGACTATTCTTAGGTTGGCTCGGACTCTGGGCACACGAGTTGTGCCACTATCTTATTGGTTATATCTCGGGGGCAAGACCACGACTTCAAGGATGGTGGTTTAAGGCACCTACTCGGGTAGCATTCGATTGTCCAGACCGAATGTCAGACATGCAAGTGAAAATGACTGGTGGTAGTGTGCTTATATTCCCATTCATGCTTTTTACAATATTGGCTGCTTCTGATCCTAGTTCTCTTCTCCCCCTTCTTCCGTTCCTAACCTTCTTTGCTGGAGCAATGGGCATCAGTTCATCCGATATAATGGCTATTCAAAACCCTGGTGCATGGAAGCGTTTTGCAAAGGGCGAACCCATCACCAAAGAAGATTTTGAGTAAGTGGCTAAGGCCAAAGGGCAAACTAACCATCGCCCCTTCAATTACGATTCCGCAATATTTCCCTTTCGGGAAATAGTCTAATTCAGAGATCGTAGCTTTCGATCACTCCTTCAGTAAGATGATGCCGAACTGCACTGGGGATCCACTCGATTTTGTCGTAACTGTCTGGCTTTTCGAAGGTCTCACTGCCTTCTACAGCCTCCACGACTTCATCGAGTTTGCCTCGTCGTTCGTTAGCACCACCATCGTGGAGGTAGGACTCCAACTCATCTGCATCGACGCCGATCTCCTCTGCAACCTCTTCTCGTAGAGTTTGACCATCGTCGTTAAGTTTTGGCCCTTCTCCTCCATCAGCGATCGCTACACGAGCACTCAGTGAGTCGATGTGACTGAGTGCTCTCCTTATCTCTTCATCAACTGCTTCGGGGAAGTCTTCTTCCCCCATCACGAATTCGCCATCGCGTTGGCGAATCGTGTACCAATCGGGGTTGTCTTCTGGTCGGAACCCGTCCATGGCTCCGAACTCCTCAAGGTTACCAACTGCAACATCTAAGTTACAGTCCAGTTCTAACCCTAAATCCTCAAGGAGCTCACTCATCTCCCTTTTTGTTAGGAACGGGCCTTCCGGTCTTGGCCGGGTTTGAACCCAGTGGTGTAGGGCGAGAACCGTGATCTGATCCTCAAGGCTTCCGTGATTTTCGTGATGATTCCGAACGTCGTTGGCTAACTTACGTAGACTCAATGTCTTTTCGTAGTAGCGACTAGTCGCTTCGCTTTGCGGCAGTAAAGTTTACGTACGCCGGTGAGTATTGTCGCATGGAGCCACTCACCGACTACTGCCCCAAAGGAACGTCCGAACCTGCGCCAACAGGTTCGAACCAATGCGGCTTTTCGCAGTGGGATGTCGACCTATCTTATTACCCTATGGTATATCGCCCAGGTATAAAAACCTCTAGGGTCTCTATAGTCGACATTAATACGATATTGCTGTCTATCTAGGCCATCCTAATCGGCTATTGCGATGTCTAAAACTGGATTTTGGAAGATATGTTCCATTGTTCTCGTTCATGATATGTTCTCGAATATGGATATTATGGAGCTTATAACAGTTACTATTCTATTTGACTAATACGGAAACAAGATTTTACCGGTATCATCCCTTGGGACCGCGCGTCGACAAAACACAATTCCCCAATATGCACACGAACTCGTGTCTTTCGTGTGCATATCCAACAATCACCTCTCAAGTCGATCTAAACGCGTTCTACTGGAACTCCAGATGAAATAGACCTCGAGAAAACCACAGTAGGAACTAGTCTGTGATCACAGATCGGCCAAACAAGTCTGGTACACCAACTCTATCTGTTTAACCAACAAAATTATGCACTCGAGGAGAGTGTTGGTTAACAGGGGAGATCATGTCCGACGAACCACCGAAACCGCCAGCGGAACTCCCAGACGATCTTGGTGATGCGATCACTGACTACTCATCTGATCAACTTCGCCGTATTGCCCACTATGCCGAAGCACTCGCTGAGTACCAGGAGCGTGAGGCACGTCTTGCTGAGAAATCGGACAGCAGTGACATCGAAGAGCGCTCTGCCGACCTCCCAGACGACGTCCCGTCAAAAGCGACAACGACCATCAAGGAAATCAACGACAATCGCTACTACTACTGGCAGTGGCGAGATGGAGACCAAATCAAGTCCAAATACAAAGGACCAGTCAATCCTGACGAGTAGGTGGGCGGGGAAACGAACATCGTTTGCCACCCCATCGTATCCAGTGGCTTTGTCGCCAGTTGAATCAACCCTTGAGATGGTTGACTCTCGTCGGATATCCAGTCAGCGGACAAAAATTCTCGTAGCCGAAGTTTCAAAAGATATCCTCTCCTCGTCCTCAAACCCGAGCCCAGAGTGGTTATCTAGTATAGCCATCCCTGGGATACCGGAAGAATACGCTATAACAGTCAAACACGTTCTCAAGCGAATCTCTACCCTGTTTTTTCAACCCCAAGAGGGGTGCGGGGATCACCAACCTCCCGCGAACAACGAATGAACGAGAACGCACCAACAACCAGTACAGAATCAGTTCCAGTAGCATCGCCCGCTGAAGCGCACCGAAAATCGGCCGAATACGTCGGCTTCCGTGTGGACGGAAGTCCCGTTATTCTGAATCTCACCGAACACCAGCGACTCTCCCCTGAGCAGAGTCTCGATCTCGTCAATCACAGCCCCAGCGGATTCGAGTGGGGTTACAACGGAAGCGGGCCCGCACAGCTCGCCTGTGGACTCCTCCTCGACTACTACGACGACAAGCAGTTCGCTCGAGAGCACTATATCACCTTCCGGAATCAGGTGGTCAGTCAGTTGGAGTGCAACGGACCAGCAGACTGTTGGCACCTCACCGGCGCGGAAATCGATGCCACACTCGAGACCATAACCGACGATGTCGTCGCCGTTGCTGACGGGGGGCAACCGGCGCCGTCATTGCCCGCGAACTGGCGGACAATCACACGACCGAACCGGCGTATTTTCCAGCGGACTGATGTCGACCATTACATTGTATTCGGAGTCGGCGACGACGAGTGGCTCGTCGTCCTGTGCAGTCAGGGAGATCGAGCCTATCCCGCGCCGCTAGCGAGTCACACAGTTCCCGTCGACGGCGACGTCGAGCAGGCTTTTCGCGACCTCGTCGCAGAGAGCAACGACCTCATCGAGCCGCCGGAGGAAACTCACTGATGGAGATGCTTCGGCTGGCGCAGACTCAGCCACTAGCTCGTCGAGCGCGGTGTTAATGCGCTCGAGACCATCGGTCGCAAACTGAAGCAGTACAACGTTTGGCAGGAGCACAAACGATGGCAGTCGACCGACGAATAGGGACGAATTTGGCCCCAGACTCGGTCCGTAGCCTTGTTTAACCAATAGTCGCCGCCTTTAACAGCCAGACGTTGGTTAACATGGTGTTGCTTTTGCGCCCAGGAGAGAGCGCAGGGCACGAGACGACCATGGCATACCAGATCCGTACACCGACAGAACCCACATGAAGAGTAATCCTTTTGGGTGTTGCACAGAATTGTGTAATCATAGGATGTACGAAATATGCGGTGAGAAGGAACTCAAGGTTATCCTCGCGCTCGACCCGGACGATTCCATCTCGGGCGTCGCGCGGAAGATCGACGAGAACCGGGAGACGATTCGGCGCGTCGTGAACCGTCTCGAGGAGGCAGGATATGTCGCGTACGATGATGGCCTCCAGCTCGTCGATCAGACGATTCGAGACATCGGTCTCGAGTTCCTAACGGCGTCAGCAGACATCTCGCCACCGTCAATTTCAGAAGGGTATGTCCTTCCGCAGTTCGCGGGGATGGAGTATGCATTCACCACTATCGATGCGGTCTACGTCTGGACCCGCGGTGGTTACCAGGTCGCTCGCGACCCAGAAGACTATCCGCTGTTCATCGCCGTTCAGGAGTCCGAACTTGACGACTGGACGGAGTTCTTTGATCGGTTTGGAATCCAGACTACGGAGGAGCGACAGCCCGCTGAAGACCTCGATGGCACTATCCAAGTCGTTCTGGAGCCGCGGTCACAGATCGAGGCCGAGATGGTCGACGGACGGCCCGTAATCCCGCTTCAGGAAACCGTGGCGTTCGCAAACGAGTACTACGCGACCTTCGAGTCGGCACTCGACATGCTCGGTCGGATGTACGACGACGTCGACACTGACGCCGCCTACCGGATGGAGCCAGCCTGAACATGAGTCAAGAAGACCGCAGTGAAGCACTCATCGAAGTGCTCGAAGAACTGGAGCAGTCTGATATCGGGTTCGTCCTCGTTGGTGGCTACGCGATCAGTCGGTTCGAAACGCGATTTTCGACCGATCTCGACCTCGTCATCGCCCCAGACGACTACGACGAAGTCGTTGCCTTTCTCGAAGCGCGCAGTTTCGAACGACAGGCCGATCTCGAAGTCCCACCGGAAGAAACCATCTATAATCGTGAAATTGAACTCTTCGAGCGCACCGAGGGATTGCCTCACCCGGTCGGCGTAGACATCCTTGTGAACGGCCTCGGCTGCCGACAGACCGAAGCAGAGTGGTTGTTCGACTATCTGCGCAAGCACAGTTCCCCGACAACGATTTCAGGCGGAACTCAGTCGACGACGGCACGAGCTGCTGACGGAGAAGTGCTTGTTGCCGCCAAGCTCCATAGTGGCCGGAAAACGGATCTCGCTGATGTCCTTTCCGCAATTCCCTCAATCGACTTAGATCTAGTCGAGACGCATCTGTATCGCGGAGATGTTGATGCCCTTCGTGACCAGCTCAGCAACGCACAAACGTTCATCGAAGACGGTGGGTTAGATCACCGTTTCAAGAGTATGTTCGGTCAATCCTCGGCCAACGCTGAGGATATCGAGACGCTCCTCGAGTTCCTCAGCCAGCAACAGAAGTAAACTGTACTCACCGCGACAGCAACAGCGACGGTATCTGTAAGTGGCCGTCCCGAAGTTGATCCGAACAGGGAGTGAGCAGATGCTGTTTGTCGTCGTCTTAAGTACGCGGAGACGAACACCAGTGAATGACTCAAGCATACCGGCCATAAGCATCAACACCCCATGTGCGAAGTGAATTCGGCGACTGCATCGAGTCAGCACCCTCCGTGTGCGAAATGAATTTGCTCTCACTTTACTGTGGACCCCGTGTGAGAGATGAATTGATTGATAGATGGAGGGTAGGACACCCCGTGTGCGAAGTGAAATTATTCATACCGTTGTCAGACATACATAACAATTCTAATAATATTTCCGGCGGAAGCACACTCCATGTGCGAAATGAACTCGGACCCGGAATCGGCGTCTCTTTGCGTTAGTTCCCCTCAAAGAAATCGTCTATCTGCGCGTTGACAACAGATTTGACAAGATCCACCTCATGCTCAGCTTGTTCGAGTCGGATATCAGCCTGAAGAGTTTCGGCGACCACCTCTGGATCGTCAACGAAGGTATACTCCTTGTGGACGCCACTCCCGTAGCCACGTCCTCGTTTCGCAGACGTGACAAAATTGTAGGTCTCAGCCTCACTCATGTACCGCAAATACGAGTCACGAGATTTCTCGTCAGCATCTAGCAGGTCTGTGAGGTACTGATATACGCGGTAAGCAACCGTGCTGGGAACAGCGTTGAGGTTTCGCTTTGAGTGGACGGGGACAATCGCGGTGGCATAAAGCGAGAGCTTCTTTTGTGTCGATAGTCCCTGCATCTGGGTTAACGTCCGGTCTCGTTCAGCTTCTTTCTGGGCGCCACGAACGTGCTCTTCACGAATCGTATCTTCACCGGCCCGGTCAGCGATTTCACCGGCTTTCCTGAACAGATCAATTGCCTTTCGAGCATCGCCATGGTCCTGGGCGGCAAATGCGGAACTGAGCGGAATAATACCGTGTTCTAGAACATCGTCTTGGTATGCGTCACGACGTCGTTCGAGGATCGACTGCAGTTGGTTCGCGTCGTAATCTGGGAAAACGACATCCTGTGGATTGAACGAACTCTCAGCCCGGCCATCGAGATGTTCCATAAACCGGGGATCGTTCGTGAGCGCGGCGACGGAAACGTGCCCCTCAATGCGACCGAGCTGTGATGCTCGCGACAGTTGGTAGAGCAGTTTCGAATACGCCGGTTCGTCGTTCGGATCCCGTTGCCGGCCCACCAGGAGATCGACCTCATCGAGGATAATGATGACCGAGTCGAAGTTATTGCTCAAGACTTCGTAGAACCGATTGAGCTTCTGGTCCGTCGAAATACCGCTTTGGGGAATACCGACATCGACACCAGCTTCGTCAGCTGCATTCTTTGCCAAGCGATAGACAGCACGGTCGTGCGACTTGATCGTTTGGCAGTTGATTTTGATAACACCGAACCGATCTTCCTGGGAATTCGCAAGTTCGAGAACTTGTTGACAGACCGCGTTGATGATGAGCGATTTCCCGGTTCCCGACGGCCCGTAGAGGAGCATGTTGGGAGGACGGTTTCCCTGCAATGCTGGTCGAAGATAGGTGATGATATCGTCCAACTGATCATCACGACCCACGATCCGATCCTCGTCGATGACGGCATCCGGGTCGAGAAGTCCTTTATCTCGAAATACAGAGTTCTGAACGCCCTCTTGAAGACGGCCTTTGATAGATTGTGAGAGGGATTGTTGATCGTCGCCGTCAGTCATGTTTGGGGATTAAGTCGAGACCATAAATAAATATGGGTGCCGTGTGCGAGGTCAAATCGGTCGAAATCAGCCAATAGAAGCGTCTTTGTAGATGGTGAACGGTGTGACATAGTAACCGTGGGCGAAATCAATTGTCCGTAACGACCCCCCTCCCCCCGTGTGCGATATGAAATAACGGACAGCTTATTGAGCAGTCGCCGATATCGAGTTGGTTAGAAGAGGTTAGTGGTGAGACCCCCCGTGTGCAAGATGAAACATGAGACTGCTCTCAGCCCGGGTAGTACTAAGAATACTACCCTGACTATCCTAAGTGGGATTGGATCTTGCCGGGGAGCCACCCCCACACCCCGTGTGCGATATGAATTTGACGAGAGGGTAGGCGGGGACGAATCATCCGAAGATCTCGGGGATTGGGGATAGAGGCCACGAAAAGGCGTAGAACCGGCGAAGACGACAACCCAAAAGACAGGAAATCCATAGACGAGAATCGTTATATCACGAAACAAACTGTTTCGCTTCGATTGACTCTAGTTCCAGTACGGTTTTGGTTGACAGGGTAACTATATAAAAATTTCCCTGAAATATATTCCATTTCGATATTACTGTCTTTGAGACCTCTCCTCCATGAAATCGTGGATTCTTGGTGTTACGTAGTTTCTCTTTGGGAACCCCCCTCCCGTCGTCTTCTCTATTTCATATCGCACACGGGGTGTGGGGGTTCTCCATTATGGGAACCATGATTAACCAATATATCTTCGCCAACCGACTCGCGTGTTGATTAATCTTGCTCGGTGTTCGCGAACGTCGTCAACTCCGTCACCCGTGTCTCCGCGAGTTCTCGACGAACTTTCGACCGGTCCCAGCCTATCGGTGACAGCAGACTTTCTACAGCTCTGACGAGTTCCGTCTCATAATACGATGGATCATACGACTTGATCTCTTCGTGAGCCAACGCGACTCGTTCTCGCGAGGTCTTTTTATCGTCGACGACCACATATTCGATATCCTGACCCGGATGGATAGCAACGTCCTGATCATGAGCACGTTTCAACGCCGCCACGTTCTGGGTATTTTGCGTGTATCCCTCAAGCGGTTTGGAGACGCGATTTCGCTCGACGAGTTGTTCCACTGCTACATCTCCCGCATGCAGTTTCTCGATTGCAGCCTCGAGAGAGCTGAGAACAGCCGCCGGTGATCGGGTTGCGTCGAGGCGTTCGAGGCACTCTTGTTGCACATCTTTGACGAACGGCGGCGTCGATCGCTGCCGGGCTTCGATACCTCTGATCTTGAATTCATCCTTCCCGTCAACCTTCCCGAAATACTTTGTCAACGCACCGGCGGCACTCTCTCGTTGCGGGACGAACGCAACCCAGTCGTAGTGGGCTTCGTGTTCAAGTCGGATATCAACGGTTGTCGAGATCTCACTCGAGAGCGTCTCGAGATCGGTTCGATTGGCTTCATCAACGCTTGGGTCTGGAGTAACCCAGATCGAGTCAACGATACCATGGACGACTCGCCATCCGCCGACTTCCAACCGCTGCTTAGCCGTCAGCAGAATCTCTCGAGCGAATGCGTTGATTGCTTCGTGGCATTCAATCCGGCCAAACTTCGCGTTGCTAAACCCCTGGTACCCAAAGCAAGCGACGAGAATCCACTTTAGTGCTTCCGACCGCCCCTCGAGTTCTGTAAGTCGATCTTCATCGGGATCCTTGCACTGCTGTTCGTGACGGATGGCGGCTTTGATCTTGTCGCGTGCATCGATGATCGGCTCGAGGACGTCGACGAGATAGCCACGCTCGTCACAAATCGAGTACCCAAGCCCGGGGACGTCATCGCGGTCACGATGACACTCACATCGGATGACGTCCGGGGAGACGTTCCGTGTACAGATGATATTCGGGTAGAGACTCGAGAAATCGAGTTCATGGACATCCTCGTGGAATCCAACCTCCGGTGCGAAGATGAATCCTCCGCGGTCGGCATCGTGAAGCGTCCCCATCGGCTTGTAGAATTCATGCCGCCAGGAGTTCCATGGGACGAGGACGCCGCGTTCGTGAGCCTCGCAAATTTGAATCGCAGTGAGAACATTTCCAATTGATGCCCAGGCAAGTTCTTGAACGGGTTTCTTCGAGCGTGAGACGAGATCAAGGACCCCATCAAGATTCGTCTCGCCGTAAAAGAACGTGTTTGACTCGTCGATAATCGCTCTTCCCGGGACGTTGTACCGAGCAGGAGAGTGCCCAACACGGCCGTAACTCGAGTACGTTGACTGGCTTGCAAGTTGCTGGTAGTCGATATCGGGCCACCGACTCAAGGTAAAGCCGTCGACGCCGGCAGCCGTAGCCATCTTGTATAGCGCCGGAATAATCTCGCTGGTCGAGCAAACCAGAATATCCGGATCATGTGTCTCGAGAGCGGCTTGAACCGCGGTCAGGATATCCATCGGTGAACCACTGATGGTCTCTCCAGCGACGGACAGCTCAGTGTATGTCTCGTTACCCGCTTCGGTCATCGGAACACTGAGTCGGAGCATCGATAGATCTGCCGCCGGTGTCGGATCGATTCCCGTCTCCAAGCAGTACCGGAATTCTCGAGAGAAGTCAACGTTGAAGCAGGCGAGATCACCAATTGGATACTCGGTTCGCTGCCGAGCTTGGTTGGCAAGCGAGCTAACTCGGTCAATGTGGACACCGTCAACAGCGAGGACTGGTTCCTCATCACGGCGAAAGCTAGGTCGTCGGGAACGAATCTCGGTAGAGACAACATCTGGATGGCGGTCATAGATTGCCTGGAGTTTCGTAAGATCGAGATCACTTCCAGGAGAGCGAGGCGCGATGTAGAAACGCGGTGTGTAGTCGTCACGTTCGGTCACGACAGGCCCATCTGGTGTTTCATCCCATTCGAGGGTGCGGCCATCATCGAGGAAATCAATTGTAAACGGCATGGCTAGTCGTCTTTCTCACGACAGTCTGCCTCGCGGTTGTCTCTTTCCTCGAGCGCAGCCTCGAGGTCCTCAAGGCGTTCTTCGTGTGCATCTAGACGAGCCTCTTGCTCGAGATCAATACTGAGGAGCGCCGGTAGGAGTGGATTTTGGTGGTTCAGGAGTCCACTGGCGTCAGCATGCTCGCGAGCGTACTGGAACAACTGGTCGAAGCGAGGTTGATCGCGACGCCGAAGCGCTCGTCGGAAGTCGGTCCACCGCTCCTCGATAGCTCGGAGCGCGTCCCGGTAGGTTGGATTGGTTCGCCCCATCGCTATTGCCCTCCTGTGCCAGCTGCAGTCCATGCATCGAGTAGTGGATTCGCACTCAACGTTGTCGTGTCACCACCGGCAGTTATGCCAGACCCAACGCCTGCACCACTCCCCGTTGATGTCGAAGGAGGTACGGGCTCTAGACCGAGTTGCGTTGCTCGAGCACTGAGCAATTGCTGCCAATACGCGAACGTGGTCTGATAGTACGCGCCGTCGCCAACTGGGTATACGAGCGTCTCGAATTCGTCGCCCACGAACCGTGGTCCCATCCGAGTTTGCTCACACTTCAGGGGATGATTAGCAGCCGTCTCGACCGGTGCCGTAAATTCATCTTTTCGACTGCGGGTAACGAGGACAGGGATATCGTATCCTTCGGCATAGGTCGCCAATCGTGCGAGTGTTCGGGCTTGGAGGGTCTCTGCATGTGTCCCCCGGAGTGTCTCATCGCTCCGATACTGCACGTCGATCGATGGAACCACGAGAAGAGAGGGAGTATGGGAGGATGATCCGTCAGGATTTGAGTTCCGCTGACGTGATGAACAGGACTCGGTTGTTGACTGTTGGATTGACTGATTCACCGCCTTCGGGAGATCGCAAACCGCCCCGTAGTGTTGATACGCAGTGAAACCACGGGCGACATTAATTCGGTCGAGTAATCGCTGGCTGGGTGCAATCTGAGCAAGTGCAGTCGTCGTAGCGTGGCCATTTCCATCAACCCAAAAGGCAGGCCCATCGTGGAGGAGGAGATGATCGAGGACAAGCGACTGTAAGATCGGAACCCCTCGGTCGCCGTCGACGTCAAGGAGCGTCATACCACCCTCGAGGGAAGGCAGTAGGAGATCATCGGTTGCCGGGTCCGCTCGCTTGACAAGATCCTGATTGTGATCGGCACCTCGAGTCTGTCGATCGGTCACAAACCGGTTCGACATCGACGTGTCGTTTCTCGGCATACTCGACTAGACATCCACTCTTTCAATAAGCCGAAGCGTGTGGCTTCCATGTTTCAAGGAATAGCGACAGAGTGGTAGTTCGACGCTCTATGTCTGTGTTCCGTATTTTGATCTCTGTTTCCAAGATAGCTTCCTGAATTAGGACTGTTCTTGGCCTTAACCAACATATGGTCGTGTTCTGTAGGGATGTTGGTTAAGATACTGTCGACAGTGAGAAGTATTGAACCTCCACTCCAAGGATCGAATATCGAATTCAATCGCTATCAGCTGCTGATCCAGTACGCGGCACGCGCAGTCAGAATCAACAGTCGGTACTTCGTCGAACTATACAAGTTTTCGACGATCCTCAATGCCGAACGATGCGTACGGATCGACAAGAACGAGAGCGGTCCGGTACACGTTCGCGATGGACTTCTCGCGCAACTGGGCTACTTGCTCGAGAACGACTGCACAGGTCGGCGCAAGTTCGTTCAGTAAGACAGCGATGAAGACGGTCGCGATCTGTCCCTACTATCATACGGCAACTCCCGACCCGCGACGAGTCCGCGAGGCGTTCTCGTCGCACGAACTCCTGAAAGAGGTGGAACACTACTACGCACAGCACGCGGTGAGTCTCGACAACAACCGCTCGATAGCGCGCCCGAATGTCGGTACTTCCTACCAGTGTTCGTTCTGGAACGACCAACTCGATGCATCGCCCGCCGATATCGAACGGCTCAATCGAGAACTCGAGGAAACGCTTCTCAGCGTCCTCGCGGAAGTTGGCCTTTCACTTCGGTCACGCACGGGAACCTAGTCGACGATGCATACTTGTCAGTCGGGGACTCCGACCGCAATCGCGATGTCATCGAGTTGGACTTCACGCAGATCAAGTACCGTCAAGAGTCAGTCATCATCAAATATCTCGCGGATGGAATTGCCCCAACGACGTGGGAGTCCCTCGAGGTTCTCATAACCGACGGTGGTGAGGTGAGCCCGCAAGACATCGCTAACGAAACGGGACGGCATCCAGGAAGTGTCCGTCGCGCTCTCGGTCGAATCCCGGAACTGGTCGAGCGAGAGTACGGGAAGGTATCGCTGCGGTCCAAGTACATCGCGGATCTTGTTCACGACGCGGTAAAGGAAGCCAGGGAAGCAACCAGACGAGCCGCCGAAGCCGGTGCCAAAGCAATCGAAGCGGCGGAACGAGGACTCGACCAATCCACGAGCGCGTTCATCGCCTGGGCCACAAAACATGATATCGACGTTTGAGATCGTGACGGGGACGCACTTCGATTAGAGTTCGGTGTCGTGGACGACATCAAGCGAAAGCTTCGGGAAGGCTACGAACTGTGGACAGCAGCGGATATGCCCGAAGATCGATACCGGATGGCCAAGGTCCAATACAAGAAGGAGGTCGACTCCGGTCTCCGATCAATCGACAAGACGGAGACGAAATCCTTCGCCTCAGTAGCGTGGCATCATCTCGGCTGAAGCCGACTCGGTAGTGGCAACGCTATTTTCCAGCAAACTCTGCTTCTTTGTGCGTGGCTCAGTGTTCCACCCCATAGGGGTAGGACTCGGAGAGGTAGGAATGTGTTTTGATGAAGTCCGCGTTAGGGACACGCCTAACAGTGAATCTAGCAGAGGATTTTGACTCCGTGGATTTTCCAATTTCCTGTTTGATTCTGGGTGGTGAAGTTGAGTAACTGTACAAGAGTGGATCCAGTACGTGGATCTGTACTAAATTATGGGTGTTTGAAGTTATCTCGTGTATTAATTAACCATCTAGCTAGGACATGGAAGGACCATTCCCATTTCAATACTATTTTGATAAGATATAAATACAAGGTTGGCAGTATATAAAATAAGGTGTCTTATCATTAATCAGGTCTGTGATTGAATCAATATATTTAAACACGTTATTGAGACAACATCCATATGACGTTCTAATCTTGGTTAGGAATACTCAATACTATTTTACCCAAGCAGTTTACTATCCACTCATCATGAGTAATGCACACAGCGTCTACTTCGACGCCGATAGTCTGCCTGAACCGCAGAACCAGTACGTCTGTTGGATCGATCTAATGGGGATACAATCAAAACTCTTGCAGTCGATGCCTCAGTGTGCGAATGCACTATACAAATTCCATCAGACGCTTTGTGAGGTGGATGTCGATGGTGACTTAGACCGCTACGCCATCATGGATGGTGCCTACGTAATGTCTGATCGACGAGACACGATGGAAAGTTTCCTCGACAAAGTATTCCGTAAACTCGCAGAACTCGTTACCGGGGAACTAGTGAGCGATGACGAAACAGAGGCCGACTCTGAGGGCATAACGATACAAGGTATTCACCATGCAATCTTGCCACGTGCTGGGTTAGCGTTTGGACCAATGGTTCATGGGAAGGACTTTTCAGAAGAAGTATTAGAGGGATTAGATGACCACCGAGAACATATGGAACAAATTCCGATGGGTATGCCCATGGTACAAGCAAATCAGTCAGAGCGACATGCACCACCATTTGGAACGTATGTAGATGAATCTGCGCGTGCCTTTTCACCACTAAAACAGGTAGCATTGCGCGACGGAGAGGGGGTTCCAAGTGATTTAGCAGTCGATGATTCTCACCATGTTGAGCGCCTCCGATATGTATGGCATGATTGGCATCGTGATATTCCGTCGGAGTCAGATCTACTACTACAACTCACCCAAATTCTGGAAGAGTACTTCCGATACGCGCTAAAGAACCATCATCGGATTCCAGCCTACTCTCCAGAGGATATTCTCCGTCATGCACAACAATCAGCACAGTATTTTGAAGAGATAGATTATGAGGGGATCTCCAAATCTGGAAGGAAGTGGAGTTGACAATATTAGCTAGTCTTGCTGAAGTCGCTCAAGCAGTTTCTTGGCGGCTTCAGTTGCAGTTGCATTAGAAGACAAGTCGAGCGCTTCCAGAATCTGTTCGCGTTGGGTGTCATCTTCAAAGACGAATTGTAGCGTTTGTCCACGCTGTACAGTTTCGGTTCTAGCCGATTCCTCCGATTTCCCGTCGTCTAATTGTCCATCGTCCTGTAGAGCTTCTTCTTTTTTATCCTCCTTCGATACTGTGAGATCTAACTCACGATCAACGGGTTCCAATTCATCGAGTTTGGCCAGGGTTTGTAGCTCAGCGTGATATCTGGGTTTTGCCCACTCTGCGATACCAGGTACATAGATGTCCTCAGATGCGTGCTGGCGTGCGTATGCCTCTATTTGTTTGATTTGGGGCTTAATAGACTCGTAATTGATACCAGTTGTGGGTCCCTGAATATCGACTAGCTCATCGAGTTCCTCTACCTCCCTCTCGAAAGTTTCCTCCAGAAGCGAATGATAAGCAGGATAAGCCTCAGGTTTGAGTCGGTCGTCTTCGTATCGGATGCCCAGTTGCGCATGAGTTTCCGCGATCTGGCGTACTTGTTTGATAGTCGGTGCATCAGCATCTGGTCGATCCGTAACTCGCACTCGATCGTTGTAATCGTGAATATAGACGCCTCCATCGTTTTCTGCATAGCGATGTGTCTCGTCGTAAGGACGGAGTATCGACTGTGGGATCTTACTATACGTTGCTGAATAGTAGTGTTTCGCCACCCGATTAAGATAAATATACATCTCCTGGGCAACTGGGTCATATTGATTGAGATGAGACTTCTGGGCGTCCCATGGGAGGCGCTCGGCATCACCGTCCGTCTCGAGTTCAACAATAATTCGGAGCCGTTTCTGACCAGTGCCAAAGGTCCCTAATTTGTGTTTCCCCGATCCAAAGCCACCCTCTTCTCCTGTATCTCGGACTAGCACTTTCCGCCGTTGGCAAAAGACATCCGTGCCAGATTCTTTTTGACTGGCCTGTCGCATGAGTCCAACTGTGACGTGCATGATAATTGGGGCCTCTGACTCAGCCTCGTCATTTGGGAAGAGTTGGAATCCCTCGTAGCGACGCGGAAAATAGCCGTCAAGTGGACAGAACGACCACTCGACAGGAAGCGGCGGTTCAATTGGTTCCCCATTTACCAACAATTCGAAGTCATGTTCTTCCTGAACAACACCTCCTCCAAGGAACATTTCATATGTCTCACTTAGATCCCTCTGAAGTGGCTCTTGGATATCCTCCCAAGTGAAATTGAGTTCTCGAATCCTGATTTCTGTCGTACCAGGTTCAATGTTCTCGTAGTATTCCTGACCCACAGTCCATGTATCGCTGTTGAGCCATTCTTCATCAACTGTGAAACCGTATCCTCGCTCAACGTCTTCGTAACGTGTCCGAAATTCGGCGGTATCTCCGAGGTAGGCGCAGGCCTTCTTTGCACCGATGCCATACGCGCCGATAGAGCCCTCAATAGTCTCTTTCGCAGATTCACCAAGGGCGAAAAAAAGTTTCAGGTTTTTTTCTTTCAGTCCACCTGAATTATCCCAAATCACCAACTCCTCAGTGTCATTCGGGCTTTCTTCTGGCGTCAAGTGTGTGATTTTGACGCGAAGGGAGTCCTCTTGTGCTTCATTTCGAGTACGATTATCGATTGCATTGTCGACGAGCTCCTTGATTGCTGAGCGTGGATTGACATCTGCTTTGACCGCCTGGTATGTTTCCTTGCTTGGAGAGAGATCAACGTGTTTCTGGCGAACCATGCTGTAACATGTATGCTCTGAGTATATAAAACATCACGGATTAACCCCCCCTCTTTTAGATATTTGGAATGCTGAAGATAGTTCATTCAGACTCAAATCATCAGAAGGAGATCCACTATGTTTTGGCCTATGGTCGAATAAGGGAGGTTGCTTATTCTATTGGAGATTGACCCCTACTTTTTTGCTTCAAAATAAGGTCGACTGCTTATTTGCCACCACTATCATCAGGTTGGCAGGTATCTGGAGAATTTACGAGCGGTCCTAATATCTTTACGACCCACCCTTATCTGCGCAAGCGTTAAGTATTACTAGCACGTAGGAAAAATCAATCCGAACCCAATTACCTGCTCAGGGTAGTTTTATGATGGGTTCGGTGACACGGTGCATTATATGGCAGCGCACCGGGGCACAAGCCTTTGCAGGTATAGTTAGGTGCTGACACCATATAGAAGTATCGTTGGATGGTGCCATTTGCAGTAGCATTTAGATGCGATTCTATCATCAACTGCAGCATGCGCTGAGAAGAAAGCATATCTATTGTTTTCTGATGTCAGCAAACAATCATCCTGCTTCCTTCCGGTTGAGTTGGATCATCATATCGCTACGGTACTTCTGTCCATCAAATTCATATCGTCCGGATAGCCTGTATTCCGGACAAGAACTACCACCAATCTCGTTCTTACGGTGGTCCTTGAGGGAAATACTGGGGCGATCCTGTCCGACTCTCACTGGATTCACGGACACTAATGAGAAGATCTATCTTGGAGTTCTGACCACAGGGTAGTTCCCCTGATTGATAAATAATATTTACAATTGGCTCATTAGTAGAACTGATGTGGGATGTTGGCTATCAATTGATCGAGCCGATATTCGATTGGCTTCTTCGCTGGAGCGAGGTAATCGGAGCTCTTGGTTCTGTTCTGCTCAGCGCACTCTTGGTCTATTTTTATCGCCAAATGAGGAATGTTCAGAAGACACAAGCAGAGATACAAGGAAACCAAACTGAACTCATTGAGACACAGACTGAAATTAGCCGCGCAAACCACGAACCTCTGATATCAGTCTCATCAATCTCCTTCAAATTAGGCGATAGAATTACACTTGAAATAGAAAACGAGGGAAATGGTATCGCGAGGAACCTCGCATTAGTGAGCCAGATTGAAACCAAGAACGAATATTATGATATTCAGCCGACTGTAACTCCTCTAACTGAAAGTAGTAATTCTTTATTATCTCTAGGTTCAAACCTCGCCGCTAATGACAGTGGAGAATTTGACTCGTCTGTTGTTATTGGATTGGAGAGCGACTACTTCACAGATACACTCTCTCGATTCACAACTGCGACAGCAAAACTCAACTACACGGGAACTCAGAGTGCAATAGTTCATCTTTTTGTCCGGTATGAAAACATACTAGGTGATACAAGAAGAGAACCGATAGAGCCAGCCCCCGTGTGGATTACCAGACCATTGTCTATAGAAAGTGCATTTTCTCAGGCAATGGATCCAATTGCAGAGAACCTACCTTTTACTGCATCAACATTAATTGATTCGAGACACATTGGAACGCAACATGATCCTGGAGACAGTGAAGGGTTTCATATTGATTTTCAGACTAGAGATATGATTATAGAACAAGCCCTTAGCTTAGATATTAAGACTCCAAAAGAAGTGGAAGGTAAAATCAAACGCGACCAGGGAACGACTGGCTCTCTCGAGTCTGTTGCTACAATTAAAGAAGAAAGCGATAGAACAGTCGAATTCAGCGGAAATGACTACGATAGACTTGATCATGGCGAACTAGTTCATATCTTCGCCTCCAAGAATGAGGAAGATTGGCAAATTGACTTGATTGGGGCCGGCGATCGTCAACCAGAAGATCAACCCCACATAGCTGGTATACAGAGAAAGCATATGATAAAATAATTGCCTAGCTTTGACTTCCACTAGCATTTGTGTGCTGAGTATCCAATATAGTTGTTGTCTGTTATAATAGTATACATTCTCCAAGCTACTCTCGGATGCTTGCTCACCTTCTCATCAGGTGCTGTCGCTGCGGTCAATACGTACTTGTGAAACCACTGTCAGACTATATTCGTTTGATACAGCTGTTTTGATTCGATTTCAAGTTGTGCTAACTAGACCCTAACCGTAGTACGATGGTGTTGTAAATCACTGAATAGATGTAGCTGCCGTTGAGTCGACAACCGAGTACTGTCGATCACGACTCGTCCCTTCTGCCTCGAGGAGGTTGTACTGTGCCATCTTTGAGAGGTATGATCGCACTGTTCGTTTTGTCCGGGGATCCTCGACTTCGTCAACGTAGTACTCGTGAATCGTACTCGGTGCAAGAGGGCCGTGATCGCGGACAATAGTGTAGACTTTCTGTTGATGAGGTGTGAGTGAATCGAGGCTTCGTTGTCTGATCTGTGCACGGGCATCCGTCGCTGCGTCTAGAAGCACATCGTCTGTGACTCGTTCGTGATTTTCCCGATCAGCTTTGCTCGCAGCGGAGCGAAGAACACCGATAGCGAGCCGAGCATCACCAGCTGCTGCATCCGCGATCCGATAGAGTTGATCCTCTGTGACGACGTCCTTTTCGAGCCCCCACTTCGCTCGAGTCCGCAGAATATCATAGAGTTGTTCGTCGTGGTATTTGTCCATCCGGACGTGCTCACTCGATCGAAGACGGCTCACGAGTCGGTCGTCAACACGATTGAACAGGTCCTCTTCTTTGTTTGCGATACAGATCACCGCGAACTGTGGGAGGCTGTGGAGATCGTAGAGAATACTGGGGTCCTCGAGTTGGTCGACTTCGTCGAGGATAATCACGGTTCGAGGGCCGTCATACTGTTGAAGCCGCTCGATAAGTTCATCGTGGGGAGTCGACTGTCGATGAATATCGATTGTTGTTCCAAGATCGTCGAGGATCTGATAGAGCGTTCGAAACCGCGTATAGTTCCGCCAGCAGTTGACATAGGTTGCTTCAACCTCGAGGACCTCTTCGCGAAGGCGTTCGGTGACGAATCTCGAGATACACGTTTTCCCGATTCCGCTTGGACCGGTCACGATGGCAGTCTCAGCAGGTTCGCCGTTCGTAATCGGTTTGAGAACGCTAGATAGATGGTTGACTTCGGCGTCGCGATGCTCGACTTCTCGAGGGACAAATCCGGCGCGGAGGACTCGAGCATCGCGGATCATACGTTAGTGACAGGCAGGTTTCTCGGCAAGTCATAAAAACGTGACTGGGTCATTTCCGGAAAGTGTCTCGACAAACCTGGGTGGGAGGCTTGGAGGCTTCCACCGGCTACCCACCCCTTGTAGAACGGGTTTTGCTACCGAATTACAGCGGTTCGACTGTTTCCAGAAACGAACGTGTTCTATGCTGGGGCCTTAACCAACACATCGGACCAATAGAGTAGAATGTTGGTTAAGACCGAGAAGAATCGGCGATACCCCTGCGAGACTACGGTGAACACAGATTCACTCGCACTCGTTGCAACTGCACCGCGAGTGAGCGTCGGCAAACTCGACCAGGTAGTGGTGGACTTCCTCGGCTAAGTCGTGCATCCCCATCGCGAAGTCCCGTCCAGGTCGATCGATATCGTAGTAGAATCGCGAACGGTGTTCGGAGCGAAAGGCATCGATTCGACTGGCGACCTCTTCGTCAGAGAAGACGTTTCGTGCCGCGATGTCGGCGAACACTTCCTCGTGCTTTCTGTAATCTGCTGACTCCGCTGAAGTCATTTCGACGAGATAGAACTGGAACGACCGCTCGATTGCGTTAAACGAGAGTTCAACGATGCTCACATAGTTGTTTGTTCCTTGCCGAAGCTGGCGGCACGTTCCCAGCATAGCGCATGCCTTTCCGAGTTGGATGTCTGCGTCGTCGCTAGCTCGCTGCCAGGAGAGGGAGTCCTGTGCTGGGCCAGTTTGACCATCTTCTAACAGCCGTTCAACGCGCTCGAGCGCGTCAACGACCTCATTTAGTCCCACTGGCAAACACCTCCTGTTTTACTGCGTCGAGTACGGGTGAATCTTGGAGTGTTAGTCCTTCGGTGAGGATATCGTTGATTCGGTCGTGATTTGGGGCCGACTCTCTGGGTTCGACCACAATGTGTGCTTCGTATCGATCACCGTTGAACTGCTCGTCGGCAATTTCCTGTTCGATAGCGTGGGCTTCGCGCTGGGCCTGCATTCTATCCCCCTCGACAACGACGAACAGGTCGATGTCACTGGTTCGGTCGGCAGTGCCTCGTGCGACACTGCCAAAGAGGACGATGCCGACGTCTTCGGCGATCTGTTCCTCAAGCCTAGTGAGAATCGTCCTGATTGGTGCATGATACTCCGATTGAGGGATTGTCGTTACCGGATCGTCTGATTTGACGAGCATCTCAGGGTCTATCCGAACAGCGTTTGCCCGGCCGGATCGATCGACGGTGATCACGCCCAATGCCTCGAGAGTATTGACGGCAGCGTTCACACCACTTAATCCTCTTCCCGTCACCCGACGGAGGTCCCGGTTCGTAAACGCTCGATCTGGATTATCGACGAGGAGGTGGAGGACGTCAGCTGTTGCCCCATATCGAAATGCATCTGGATCACCGAGTGGAACGGGGAGCCGAACGTACGACCCCTCCTTTGTCCCCTCTTTCTGAACCGCATCATGGTTCATGAACGCTATAACGGTTCAAAGGACAAAAGCCTTCGTTACCTCGGCCTCGAGAAGATTGTACTAAGCCATCTTCGAGAGGTACGTCAAGACGGTTCGTTTCATTCGAGGATCATCGACTTGGTCGATGTGGCGCTCGTGGATTTCACTCGGCTTGAGCGGCCCGCAGTCCCGAACAATATCGTAGACAACTCGTTGGTGAGGAGTTCGATGAGCGCGTCACTCCGGTTATGGAAGCTCATGACTGGGCCCTCTGACTCTCCCGGTAGGCAACACCGAGGTCGAGATCCTCGTACATTCGGTCGACCATTGCGAGTGCAGACTGAAACTGCGCGTAATGTTCTCGCATATACTCGATCGTTTCCGCTCGTGGAATGACTGGATAGCCTTCAACATGGTCAATCTCGAGTGATGGCTGAGGATCGAGCACGATCTGCAGCGGCCCCGCTAGCTCTTCTCTCGGTTGACGCTCAAATGCGGTGGCCAGGTCGAATGACTCGAAGAACGCTTCCCAGTGGTGGACGTCCTGCTCGCGAACGGCGAGGAATAACGGGTAGTCGTCGGGATCACGACCGACCTGGTACCCGCCCTGCGTCCACACGTAGACAGCGTCGATCCGTGTGAACGCGAACGGCCACTCTCCAAATTGTGGGATGATGTATGCCTCTTCGATCGATGGTGGACTGACGCTGGCGCTCGCGGCTACCAGCTCACGGGCCGCGTCGCGTACGCGGTCGACGACGACGGAGAGGCCGTCATCATACCGGACGTAGCCGGCGTCCTCGAGCCGGTTGACTGCCTGTCTGACCGTCTCGTAGGGCATGTGGAGATGCTGTGCGACACGGCGTATCGAGTCGCCACTCTCTAGAGCGAGGATGACTCGTGCCGCTGTGTCGTCGAGTACCTCGTACATCTGTTAGTTACCAATAATCCGGTAACAGCTAAATATCCTACTAGAGTGCGCTTTCTCCTAAGGAGAACTGCGGACTGATTTAGGTAGCTCACTCATTACGGACATCAAATATGGATATCTACTACAGATATCTGTATGTGATATCTGCTACAGACATCTGGTACAGATACCACTACTACGACGAAGGTTGGCCACTTCTAATCTCGAAGATAGCAAAACCACTTGAGTGAACCATAACAGATGGTCGTTACAGACGACTGGTACAGATTTCTGTAATGGATATCTGCACTGTCTATCTAGTACAGATTTAAGTAATTGATGACTGTACCGGATACTATGATAACGACAGTCGTTTACTCAGAGTCCGGTGGTACGTTCAAAACGACGACAACGGCGAATCTCGCGGTTAGCCTCGAGCGGATGGGGCTGGATGTCTGCGTGATCGACCTCGACCCGCAGGAAGGCAATCTCACAAGTCTGTTCGACGTTGGTAAGCACCGAAGCGATCCCGAAGCGGACAATCTGGTCAAACACATTCTCGAGATGCCTGACGGTGATTTTGAAGACCTGATTGAAACATCCGAAGAAGGCGTCGACATCGTTCCGAGTCACGATATGCTCGGTGACTTCACGTCAAATCTCGAGCAGAAAATTGCCTACGAGACGGGTATGAAGAATATGAGTAAAGATGAGTTCCCACGCTACGAGCTACTATACAAGTTGCTCTGGGAGCAGGAGCAACTCAATGAACAGTACGATGCGATCCTTATTGATCCGAATGCTCGCGCAGAGGATCTGCTATTCAACGCAATTTACGCTATGCGGACGCTCGTTGCACCAGTCAAGCCAGCAGGGAAAGGAAATCTCAGTCTCGATGGCCTCGAGGAGTTAGTCACGAACATGAGTACCCAGTTAGATATTGAGGTGGGACTGTCGTGTGTCGTTCCGTCCGGGGTTGGACAGACGAACGCTCACCAGCAATATTCAAAGCAGTTCAAGAACACCGATGAATACGAAACTCCTGTTGCAATTCCTGCTCGTGAGAGTTTGATGGATACGATGTGGGAGGCTCGAGGGTCGGCTTTCAAAGTAATCGAAGAGCGATGGAAGACGTTCGAGCAGGACGATGAAATGATTAGTGAACCTGGCCGTCGACGTGTCCGAGATCGGGAACTCGAGACTGCTCGCGATATCTACGAACTGGCGGCATTTATCGCAACCGAGACGTTCGATGCAGAGATAGATACTGAATTGACGCTCGATATCGAAGGCAAAGGTGAGCATACGTTTGATGTGGTTGACGATGCCGAAACTGAGGTGACGGCCTAATGAAAAAAGGTTCTGGAAATCTCGATTTCGGTGGTAGCGACGATCAGTCAGAGGCTGATGAGTCAGAACCACCAGTGGCAGACCCAAATGATACTGAACAGGACAGCAGTCAAGGGCAATCGACAACTCCGAGTGATCCTGTCGATACTGAGTCTAATCCCACCGATGATTCTGGTCCAGCTACGCAGGAGTTTCCCTATTTTGTTCGCCGAAGTAATGTCGGTGATGAGCGGGAAGAACGAATTGAGATTCACCTCCGTCCTGAGGTGAACAACCAAGAATCCGAGTTCCGGAACGCACTTGCTGACGAACTTGATACCGGCGAGGTTTCGAAGACAGATGCTCGAGAGTTTGCACTGAAGTTCGCTTATGCAAACCCGGAGGAAGTGGCTGAGATGATGCGTGACGAAGGGTATGGCTTGACCGATTGATTTGGGTTTACTCTTTAGTCAGGATTGAACATTGGCCACGACACTGGATGGTAAATCAACTAATTCAAATCTACCCAGATTAGCTCCTATAACTTCGATCCATTAATCTATTAAAATACTATTTATCAGATTTAGATAGTGGCTGCAGTCACTTTGGTAAATGAATCCTGCCGATTTTGAGGACGGGCCGGGGTGGATCGACTCATATGAGGGAATCCCTGTTACCAGCCTGCCGGACTTCCGCCGGAGTTTTCTTTCACTGATGACCTCCTTCGTGCGTACGGAGATGCCCAATATGCACTTGGACAACTCTCGACATTTTACGATACTCTCGAGAATGAACCCCATTTCCTCGCTCCGTTTGTCGTTCGTGAGGCTGCAATGAGTTCACAAATCGAAGGAACCAATGTTACTGTATCTGATATTGTTCTCCACAACCTCGACGACGACCCAGAAAGATCAGCAGCAAACCAACGGGATGTACAAGAGGCCCATAATTACGTCGACGCGATTCGAACGGGCTTCGATGCCTTAGGTGATGGAGGACAGATTGACCAAGAACGACTCTGTAATCTCCACCAATCATTATTGGTCGATGTCCATGGCGAGAACAAGCGACCAGGGCACATTCGAGATAAGATTCCGGTGCTGATTGGTTCGGACAATCACATTGAAAACGCTCGATTTGTACCGGCTAACCCAAACAGTGTCGCGCTCTTGCTTGATCAGCTGGTGTCGTATATCAGAAATGGGAATTACCCGCCACTGATTGATA
The DNA here is from genome assembly GCF_002177135.1 of Natronolimnobius baerhuensis. NCBI lineage: Archaea > Methanobacteriati > Methanobacteriota > Halobacteria > Halobacteriales > Natrialbaceae > Natronolimnobius > Natronolimnobius baerhuensis. Next base: position 73,148 of record NZ_MWPH01000005.1, on the reverse strand, counting down.
TCGCTATTACACACTACCAGTTTGAAACGATTCACCCCTTCCGAGATGGCAATGGACGACTTGGCCGACTCCTAATCATGTTGCAATTGTACCAGGCGGATCTCTTTTCTGAACCGTATTTGTCCTTGTCAGCATATTTCAACCACTATCGGACAGAGTACTTTGACCGTTTGCTCGCTGTAAGCCAGCACGGAGAGTGAGAATCGTGGATCACATTCGTCCTGAATGCAATCGCTGAGCAGGCTGCTGATGCCTATCAGTGTGGTATTGAGATTGTCTCACTCCGTACCGACTACCATGATCGCTTCCCAAATAGTCCAGCGGTCCGGGATGTCATCGATCATCTATTCGAAGAGCCGTATCTTCAGGCCCCGCGTGTGATTGACGCAACCGGACGCTCTCGACAGGCCGTTTACGACGTGATTGAGAAACTCACCGATGAAGAAATCATCATAGAATTAAGTGATAAAGAACGGAATCGGATTTTCAAAGCGGCAGATATCGTTTCGCTTGTCGAATCTTATTAATAATCCTCAAATTCATACACACTCCAGGTATAATATATAATAATAACTTTTATGTATTGTGTATATGTTGTATCAAATATGTCTGTAAAAGTAAACCAGTTTCTAGCTATAATTCTATCAGTTCTACTTATAACATCAATCATTTCTCCTATCGCAGTTGCATCATCACCGGAATATCAAGATAAGTCAATCAAACAACCTGAATTGGCACAGCAATCACAACTTGCGTTCACCGATAATTCGACTGACAACCCACCTGATACCGATCAAAATATTCTCGAAACACAGTATTCACCAGTTGAGCAAATATGGCTTGCAAATGAATCACTTTCTCAACTTGAGACATCAGAAGAAAATAAACATCATGTGACGGAAGCGACAAACGAACTGGCAATTTCACTCGAGCAGTATGATGATGTCTATCGACCAGTTGATCGAACTTCATTCGACACACAAGCGAGAGCACTTCACAGTCTATCGAGGGCAACTGGTAGTGATCACGATGAGGTACTCAACGAGAGCACACACGAAATCTTCAATGCGAGTGAACAGTCCGCACAAGTTGCCATCAACGATGCTAAGCACTCACTTGAACATTTTGGCGATGAAATCGACGAGCCAGCCCAATATCAGCAGGTTGAGCAGGCAATTGACGATGCTGAAGCCGCTCTAAATCGAGGGGAATCATCTGTCGAGGGCGCCGATCAGTATAAATTAGAACGCGAGATCAGAACTCATGCAGACGCGATTGATCATTATCGAGAGGCAGTCCACCATACTGAACGAGCACTTGATACAGCAAGCGAACATACTGAACCAGAACTTTTCGTCACAACAACTCAACCATTTGAAAATAATGGGTCTGTAAAGGTGGGACTTGAAGCGACGGTATTCGGTGCTGATGCTACAAGGTTTGGCACGTTCGATGTGGCTTCCGAAGAAAATATCGTCGATACTGAATCTCTTCACACTCCAGGCGTTGACGGACACCTCGCGACTGGGATGGCTCAACTTGAACTGGAACCCAATGAAAATGTTACACTCGAAGTGACCACAACGGATGGCGACCGGACAGTGACACAGGAAACCACTGTCCAAACTGACGAACGTAACGTAACGACGCCACCGCGTGATCCAGACAAATCATATGATGTCAATGTCTCTGATGATGAAAGTGGAACTGTAGTCAATGCGACTGGTGACGGTCTCGGTCCAGATGCGGTCACAGTCACTAATCAATCAGATTCTGGTGATGCTGAATATCGTGCAGCACCGATGGTGCGAATAGAGAACGAAACGGCCATTGATCACGCGTCGGTTACGATCCCGCTTGATGATGATATTGAATCTGAAGCGGATTCACTCGCGATGTACACGTGGGACCCAACTAGCGATGATTCGTGGAGTTCAATAGAGTCAGAGATAGATCTTGAAGAGCAGACAGCAACTGCAGAGGTAGATGGATTCTCGTTCTTTTCGGTGTTTGACACTGAACAGTGGGACGATTTCACGACAGATGTGATTGTTCTCGAAGATAGGCACTTTGAGAACAGTACGTATGCGGGGGATAATTCGTTGGATAAGGGAGCGACGCAGGCGTTGTCTGAGAGTTCCACAGAACCAAATGTTGGTGAAAATCGTATCGCCTATAACACAGCGGAGAACGCATCAGACAATCTCACCGAGGATACCTTCTCTGAGGAGCGATTAACGTCTACAGACTCGATTACATCAACCGAGTATAATACCGTAGATGACCCACTCGAATACACAGTCACAGTCACTGATTCAGATGGTACTGAGGTTGGATCTGCTTCTGTTCTCGACGATCACGATCCAGACGAGTATGGTAATCACCTGAATTTTAGATCGATCGGAGACTTTGTGTCCGACGGCGATCACGGCGTTGTAGATTATATTCGATATGGAGACGGTGAACTGATAGAGAATTTTGAGTCAGGTGACTTCGACAATTATACGCGTACGAGTGATGGAGGCGCTGAGTCTCGCATTGTCTCTGATGTAACGACAAATGGCCAGTATGCACTGGAGTTAGAAACAGGGCCGCAAGGAACCTACTACACTTCAAATGACGAACTTATCGAACTTGAATCGGGAACAACCATCAAGGGCGACATTAGACATGAGACGGACAATTCGGGCTCGTATGCAATGCGAACGGGATTCGAAGTCGGAACAGAGCCTGATAGATCCGATGGTGTTGCGGTTCGGCTGACAAATCCCGGAACTCAGCGGACTGAGGGGCTACAACTCCGTACACCGAATAATGAGAGTCACGTAGAGTTCACCCCATCGCTTGGCGAATTCTATACTGTTCAGATCGACATCGGAGACGTTGAGGCGGATGATGAACCGAAGACTCTCCTCGATTCGAACAATGACGGTATTCCGGACGCAGTCACCGAGATGGATCTTCGAATTGCGGATGGTGACGACAGTGTCATCGGTGACCCACTCGAATTAGATCCCCTTTCCCTGGATACGAGTGGTGACGGACGACTCGACAACGAGACAGTCGACATTGACTGGGAAGTCTTCGAAGAAGATAATCAAACGAAACTCGAGGCACACCTCAACCATGTTGAATCCCACCCTGGACGTGTAGATACGACCGGTGACGGCCTTCCAGATCAACAACAACTCGATGGTTGGGAAATAGAAATCGTCGACAACCATGAGGATGCGCTTGAGTTGATGGAAGCAGTCACGGAACCGGATGATGAACGTGATCCAGCCCAGTTCTTCGAGACCCGTCTTGTTAATTCGGATCCATTAGTAAGTGATACGAGCGGAAATGGACTAACCGATGTTGAGGAATTCGAGTTAGGAACCAACCCACGACAGAGCGACACGACTGGTGACGGTATCTCTGATACACAGGCACTTTCGCTCGATAGCGAAGACCCGACGGTGTTCACCACAACACCTCCTGAGGCTACACTGGTAAATTACGAACAGTCCTCCCAGTGGGCGAGCTTCGACCGTCCTCGCTGGCACTTCAGCTACACTTATCAACTGGAGGACGACGCGGGAATTTCGTCGTTCGAAGTACTTCGAGAGGGGTCATCGATTGACGAAGAAACGTTTTCACCTCCACCAACGGCTCTCACGTGGAATACTCAGTATGAGTCGTTATGGGAAGGTTCCATGACGGCACTTCGTGGCTCGGAGACGATGATTGAGGCGAATGATATCCACGGGAACGCCCAAGATCAACTCCTTCACAGTCAATCGTCTTTCTACGGCGAACTGAGTCAACACGGACTTGACCCAAACGCGGCTGGCACGCTCTCAGGCTTCACTCACGGTGCCTCAGAGCTCCCTGAATTCGTTATGTTAGTGCTGTCTGATCCTATTGAGGTCTACAGTTCACTAACAGCGTTCGCCGACGAGCTTGATCCGGAGTTAGTCCAAGAAATAATTGAAAATTTACCTGAAAGCGTCGAACAACAGCAAGACCGTGATAATCCGTATGACCAGCATGAAAATCCTGATCAATATGATGCATATGCAGCGGGTTGGTACGAAGGCTACGCTATCCACTTCGTCGCATCGATGGCATACGGCGGAACAATTACGAAGGGAGCCTCCGAGTCGACTGATTTATCAAATCGTCTTGACACGGCAAGGGCTGGTTTGAGTGATGTCACACCAACTCTTCGAGCAGGACAAGGGTCCAAAACCGCACAGATAAGTCAACGTATCGTATCTGATGGTGGGAATCCGCAAATCGACGCACCAACTGTCATGCGTGGTCTCCAAGAGCGTGGATTCTCTCCTGGAAAACAAGACATAGCACTTACACGGCTTGACCAACTCCCTAACAGTCACCTCGAAGCGTTATCCTCGAGCGATCAAACTGCTCTTGCAGCCCGATTAGCAAATAGTGCTGACGGGGATGCAACTGTTCGTTTCATCAGTGACATTTCCGATCCAAGTGATGTACAACGAGTTCTCAACGAAGATCTAGCGACCACTAATCGATTGAGTGAATTGTATGACAATCGAAATCTCGATACGGGGCAGAGTGGAGATTTACAGTATCGACATTTGGACCCGGATTTGGATGCAAATGATCTAGTAGAAGTCATCAATTCTAACGGGGATATCAATCAAGTAACTAGTGTAGTAACCACTCCGCAGGGAATCAAATGGCTTGAATCAGGATCTGAATCTGCAGGGCTTGAACATATTATGAATCGACATTCTACTGACTTTTATAGTAGCTCTCGACTTGATATTTCAGACAAGACTGGAATAAAGAATGCAATTCATGAATCAGTTAAACATGGCGATGCACATAGAATACCGAGTTCTGATGGGGGTGGTTATGCATATGTCCACTCCATTAACGGACAAGACGTTACTGTGATAACCGGCGAGAACGGATTCACTGTTACCTCACACCCTGGTCAGCCAAGTTTCGACACATGATTGAATGTAAAATTATCGAGATCGAGCCAGAAGCACAATACGGAGAGACAGTGTATACTCAGACTGTCGTTGTAAAACTGAATAATGGAGATGAATTAAATGTGTTTGATGGAACTGTTCCAGTTTTATCATCTGACCAGATTGGTGATCAAGTGCAGCTAAAGGTCGTTGCCAGAGCTAACAGTATCTCGCAAAGTGATCAAAAACCATTGGTAAAAGGAGGAAGCAAGTCGACACAACAATATGTCGGAGATATAATTGAATTCATCAAACAACCATCATGGTCTGATTTGGATGATACGATTGGTATTTGCGCTAAAATCCCTAGCGGGACAATATATGTAGATATGGAAAAAACACAACAAAAAACTACTAATCACATGTTTGATATTGGGGACACAGTTTGTATAGAGGCTTATCGAACTGATGTTGTCGAGATGATGAGTTAGAATTTCTTCTCCATAATCTCGATTGTTTGATTAATTACTGTGGATTCGTGTGGAAACATCTTGTAATTCCATCAAGGTAATTCGGCGAGGCGTTACTGAACGGGGACGTAGAAAACAAAATCACAGAGGATACTCCCCGGCTTGTCCGACGCAACTCGCTGAAAGATGGGCGGCGTAGGTCACACCAACTCTTGCTCTATAGCGACACCAATGGAGCAGAGAAAGACGCCCGTCGCGAAGTTGAGGACCGGTTCGGCGACGACATTTACAAGTTCGACGTTCGGGAAGCGATCTACCGCGCCGGGATGGAAAATATCGACGACGCTGAGGAAATCCTTCGCGAGTGGGGTGAGGATATCTAACTCACCGTAGTGAAACATCCGACTCAAGCATAGAACACACGAACCGTACCCCGCTTTTGCGAGTGAAATACGAACACAGAGGGCCGAAGTGAGCCTTTCGCACGCCAATCAGTTAGTTCACAAACCAGTTTCAAAACACTATCGGATATCGCCGCCAGCTACGCAGTCTCGAATGGGTCACTCATCGTTCTCACGCTTGAAACCGCTGATAATCGTGTACTCGAGTCCGAATACCTCGCGTCGAAACTCGACAGTCGTATTCGTCACGGTATGTCCACAGCTGTTTTTGGTACACACAAACGCACGCGCACGCCCTCCGTGTTGGCGGTCGGTCGGCGAGACAGGTCCATGATCAGGACAGCGGTAGCCTCGTTGAGGCACTGGAACGAGCGGAGGAGGGGTCAAGCGATCGCTCAAACGACTCAGAAAGAGTGCGTTAGTCTCCTTCCAGTGGTCGCGAAAATTGCGGCGGAGCAATCAACCAGTGTCACGGTTGAGTTCGAGTGTTGCTTGCAACGAAGCATGATCTGCGTGCTGGAACCATTCTGTCCGCTTGAGAATACCTTCCAACTACCTTAATTAACAGGTGGTCGGTGTTTTCCGTATGAATAATACTAACACTGATCACATGTCTGGAACGTCATTCCAGTTGTCTTAGTGTTAGTTACTTTGTCTTTGGTCTGTTAGATTCCTGTATGCTGACCTATAGCAGTAAAGTACAGCGATCAACTGATGAGTATAGTGGTGCCAAGGGAGCACAAAATGAACTCTTTGTATTAGAAAGGGGGAGAACCAATGATTTGGATGCGTCGACGTGAGGTTCTCAGTGGACTCACTGGGTTAGCGCTCCTCGGTGGATGCATGTCTGATGGTGATGAAAACAATTCTGAAGTTCAGGATAAATCGGATAATCTTGAAGTAGATAAGGATTGGGCAACTGAAACGGCCCATGAGATGTTTCCAGAATTCCTTGACGAAGAAACACCGTTCCCTATCTATGACTATGAAGTTGATGACCAAAATATAGGTCTGTTAACTGTTGGAACAGAAGCGGTAGATGCTACTGATGATCTTTTAATATCAGAGGCATCACATGTGGCGGGTTTTTATAGCGGTTTTTATGCTGGAGATGATTACGAGTACGATTCTCCAGACATTCTTGTTGTAAAAATAATCATTTACGAAGACCCAATAGGGTTCTATGGAATCGAACATGGATGGGCAGAGTCCTATCAAGATGGTGAAATCACTGAGGAACAATTTCTCAACTTGATATTGGACAATGAAGGTGAGTATGGCTCTGATTATTTCAATTCTTGATATTAATCCATATAAAATAACTAACGTATTTCCAGCTGGCGACTAACGGTGTCGGCCCTCAAGTTGGGCGCGATGGCCGATTGGGACTCTGTTGAGTGGTGTGCTTTTCTTCATGGTGAAATGACCGAAGTTCTGCATCCCCACGTCCCCCTACGGCCTGCCACACGACATACAGGCGCTACTGACGCTCACCCCCGACGAAATAGCGCCTTTGACATTGGATGTGAAAGTGTGGCATATGGCGCCCGATCGTACGTTCGACCTCGACCGTTGGGCATTCATGGCGATAGGGGCTGCGGGTATCGACACGCTGGGTACTACCGGGAGCTCGGTTGTCGTCTTCAGTGTCGTTCGCTTCGGTACGGACGTATTTCGTGCCGTCCCGCTCAACGACCTCGAGATAGGTCTCGAGCTTGCACGAAAACGGAAGAATCGGCTGTCAGCGCCCAGCGGCGTTGAATCGATCTATAACGTCGTATTCTCTTCGAGCCAATTCTTTACAAACTCTGCATTCCAGAGCAGTAGCCCCATCAATACAAAATTCACAAACAGTGAGATGACACCGAGAATGCCGATAACGGCTTCGGGGAGTGGCTCGACGGCTGACGCAATCATCGGTGCAATCCCAATCCAGTCGAGATATTGGAACAGCGCAATTGACCCAGAAAAGACAAAATAACTCGAAATGAGTCCGAAGAGTCCGACCCACTGTACCTCGCCCCATTCGACTGTTTTGTCGTCGGGAACCTCGTCGACACTACCCGTTAGTTCGTCGGTATCGTTCTCGTCGTGGGATTCAACCTGTTCAGCCATGCTGGTTCTGATTGCTCGAGGCTACGGATTCGGAGGTCAAAGGTGTGGCTCTCGAACTTGTTTTACTTTCACCACTATTGCAGAAATTTAAACTCATCACGGAACATGCCTATTCCATGGACACATTCACTGAGGCGGACATACGCGAAAAACTCTCGAGTCACTACGGCGGCGACAATTCGAGTCGCGAACCCGTTAAGAACGAACGGACTGACGACCACGGCACTGTCGGGAGTGTCGTGTACTCGTTGTCGGGTTCGCCACCGAAGGGATACGCAATCGTTATCCCGCAACTCCGGCGAGTGAACTTCTACGACAATCGGGGCAAGCGATTCCGCGCCATGAAAGACACCGTTGTCGACGGCCTCGAGTAACCGATCAACCTTATCAAGACATTATACCCGATAACACGGCCAAACGCGGTGATGTCCGACCGAACCTTTCAAGAAGACTTGTTGATCGTTGAATCGCTCGTCGAATACAACGCGAATTGGTACGACGCAAACCCACACCGGGAGGGCCGGGCCTACCAACTGGCAGATGAAATCGCCGGTTAGACGGACTATCGATCAAAGAGGCGCTGTTGCATCGGCAACGGATCGAGGGATGACGGTCGTAGTACCCGCTGACCACGCGAATACGTCTACTATCTACACCCTGCCAGTGGCGACCGCCATGAAATATCCTGTTAGTAAAGACCGGACTTAATTTTCAAACTCCACTTCCCTTACCTCTAAAATGGAATCCGGAAAATACGTCCGCTTTATACGCGTAAAGGGTGGCTTTTTGTGTGGGACGCGTGTACCCAGATATTGTCGTTGGCGGGCGGACACCGGCGCTCTACCAAGCCCCCGTCCTCCATCCGACATTCGATCATGAGTGACGACAACCACAACAGCGATTGCGCCGACGAATCAGGCGGCTACTCGAACCCAAGGTGGGCGAATCAGTCAACACTCTCAATTCAACTTGAGATTGCCGCTGGTCCTCGAGTGGCGACAGCAATTGGTACAGCAATCGCTCTCGTAATCGGTATCGTTCTCTGAGGAACCGGTCTCCGAGTACGCACTCGGGCACCGGCGCTCTACCAACTCGAGATAGCACTACCATGCAGTAAAATGTTCTGGTGGCACCAGCGAATGGCTTGTGTTGTAGGACACTTCTCAGCAGCACACACTCGAGAACGCGTCAGACGTTTGTTTCTGTCCGATTCATTTCTAGTGATCGAGTGGGGTATTTTATATAGCACTATATGGTGTATAAAATGCTATATTTGGGGTAGAGGGCTTGAAACTACCACAAACAGACGGTAGAAACGATATAGGTCTTACTTGGTCAAAGGCCAGTTTAACCAAGTAGATTTACGTGGGGCGACGCTGTACCCCACAGTGACAATCATGGATTCAGGAAATTCTGGGGTTAGGACCGAATCTCGAGGCCGAAACCCCACGGATACGACCGTCAAGGACGCGGTCGAACGCTATCTCACGAAGAAACTCGAATCCGGCGCTAGTCGCACAGCGATGCGACCACCGCTCGAGGACTTTGCGGAGTACTGTGTGTCCCAGGGAATTGACGCCGTCGACGAACTGACTGACGACGATCTGCGTGATTACGGCCTCGAGTTGCGAACCGAGTACATCGACAATGAAATCGCCGGCTCGACAGCGAACACTTATTTTCGATACATTCGCGCGTTCCTGTCGTTTTGTGTACGCGACGGCAAACTTGACACCAACCCAGCCGATACCGAAGCGGCCGAAGAGTTCCTGCCCGAAGACACACCGACTCGAGACACCCAGTTCTGGACACCCGAACAGCGAAAACAACTTATCGCCTACGCGGACGAACGAATTAGCATGGCTCGTGAGGAAACGATCAGCGTCTCGCTCGAGCGTGCTTACCGCGACCGAACCATTGTTGTCTTGCTGGCCGAACTTGGGCTTCGGGGAGCCGAGTGCTTTCGTGATCCGAATGACAACCACCGTGACGGGCTGACGTGGGGCGACGTCGACTTAGAGCATGGCCGACTCGAAGTCTTCGGCAAGTCTCGCAAGTACGAAACTGTCGGGCTGACGGAAGCTGCCCACGGCGCGCTTGCACGCCTTGAGCGCATCCAAGAGCCACCGATCAGCGAGTGGCCACTGTTTCCGACTGGCCATACAGCAAGCAAGTACCAGGCCGTCGAAGATGCCACGGGCGATCGACCTGCAACCGGCACCGATATCGATGCTGTCTGCCGTGAAAAACAGGTTGCTCCGCCGTCGATCACGAAAGAAGCCGGACGACAGATCCTGAAGCAGTTGACCCATGAGGCTGGGATTGAACTCGAGGGTGATGCTGACTACCTCCAGCCACATGGTGCACGGCGAGCATTGGGGGCTGAGTTGTACAAAAAAGGTCACTCGGAGTTGGCCCAATCAGCGCTGCGACACTCGTCGATTGAAACAACTCATGAGGCGTATTCGGATATCAAAGCGGAGGACGTCGCCGAGTCGATAGACGAAGTGCGTGAGTGATCACTCGGGAGGTCCCACGCCTCAATGGTCTTCATCGGCAGCAAAATGTCGGCCGGATCGTGAACAACGTTAGTAGTGTCAGTTCGACCGTTGCAGCCGAGAAGTCCCACGACGTCGTCACCGTCAGAGACCAGTCCGTGTGGGTCGAATCGACCAACTGTGAGTTCCGGTGTCGCTGTGCCGTCATTCGGAACGAAAAGCGGGGTCGTCGTCTCGGTCGTGGGCCCTGTTTTCGAATCTTACCGGCGATCGCTACCGTTTTCGAGTGCCTCGGCGATGACTTCAATCGGTGTCGGGGGCTCTTCGGTCGCACCCGGACGGTCCTCGAGTTGGGTCCGGCAGGACGCGCCCGGCGCGACGACGCGGTCACCCTCGCTCTCGTCGACCTGGCCGTAGAGGACTTCGCCGATGGCCTTGCTCATTGAGTAGTGTTCGACCTCGTAGCCGAAGGAGCCGGCCATGCCACAGCACGTCGAGTCCAGCGGATCGACGGCGTAGCCAGCCCGCCGGAGGATCCCGACTGCATGGTGATCCTTTGCGTGGGCTTTCTGGTGGCAGTGGCCGTGGTAGGCAAGATAGTCGTTGGGTGCAGCGAAGTCGATTTCGCGGTCGAGATCGAACCGGTCGAGGTACTCACAGACGCCGTAGGTGTTCTCGACGACCGTCCGGACGTCCTCGTGATCGAAGAGGTCAAGGTAATCTGACTGCACCATGACGGCGTCAGAGGGTTCGATCAGCACCACGTCGTAGCCGTCTTCGACGTACGGTAGCAGTGCGTGGACGGTGTCGTTCGCGTTCTCAGCTGCCTCGTCGAGCATCCCTTTCGAGTACGCTGGACGACCGACGTCGCGGGGCTCGGCCACCTCGACGTGGACGCCGGTGGCCTCGAGCACCTCGAGCGCGGCTTCGCCGGCCTCGGGGTACTCGTGGTTGGTGTAGACGTCGGGTACGAGGACCACCTTTCGGTCGGCCTCACGCGAGGAGACTGTCGGCCGGTGATTGGCGACCCGCTTTGCGAAGGTATTCCGGCGGAACGTCGGCAGATCGCGCTCCCGGGAGATGCCGAGTACCTTTTCCGCGACGATCCCGCTACCGGGTAGTTTCGTCGCCCAGTTCGACAGCGGCGCGGTCGCCGAACCGACCTTCGCCAGCGTCTCGAAGTTCACGAACATGTGGTCCCGCAGCGAGGTCCCGTGTCGCTTGTGGTGCTCGTAGGTGAGTTCTGCCTTCATCTTGGCCATGTCAACTCCGCTCGGGCAGTCGTGTTTGCAGCCCTCGCAGCCGATACAGAGGTCGAGCACCTCCTCGACGAACTCGTCGCTGAACTGCTCCTCGGGCTCGAACTCGCCGCTCATCGCCTGGCGAAGAGCGTTCGCACGGCCCCGGGTCGAGAGGAGTTCCTCGTCCTCGGCGCGGAACGTTGGACACATCACGCCGCCAGTAGTCGACTGCTCGCCGCGACAGCCGCCACAGCCGTGACAGAGCTCGGCCATTCCCTGGAATCCGTTGTCGTTGTCCCACTCGAGGGCTGGGTCGAACTCTGCGTCGAACTCGTAGTCGGGCCCGAACCGGTTGTTCTCCGTCATGTCGGTGGGGTTGTCTTCTCGGAACACGACCTGGCCTGGATTCAAGAGCCAGTCAGGGTCGAACACCGACTTCAGTTCCTGGAAGATCTCCCACATCTCGTCGCCGTACAGCTTCCGGTTCCACTGGGTACGGGCGCGGCCGTCGCCGTGCTCGCCCGAGACGGAGCCGTCGTATTTGACGACGAGGCTGGTCACGTCGTCGGTGATCGACTCCATCGCCTCGAGGCCCTCTTGTGTCTTCGTGTTTACCAGCGGGCGGATGTGAAGCACGCCGGGACCGGCGTGAGCGTAGAAACTGGCGTAGGTTTCGTGGTCCTCGAGGACCTCTTGGAGGTCAACGACGAACTCCCGGAGGTTCTCGGGCGGGATGCCCGTGTCCTCGATGAACGCGACGTGTTTCTCGTCGGTCGTCCGCGAGAGCAAGATCGGGAGCCCGGACTTGCGCAGCTTCCAGATCTTCGTGCGGCTGTCGGCGTCGTAGGCCTCGAGCGCGTCGAACGCTAGGACGTCGGCGTCGGTGATCGTCCGCGCGTCGTCGTCCTCGTTGTCGGCCACACCTTCGGGGTCGACGTCCGGACAACGGTCGGCAAGCATGTTCGCGACCTTCCGTTTACCGTCCTCGATGTCGTCGGCGTAGAACTCGACGATCAGGACTGCGGCCGTCCCCTCTGGGAGCATCTCCGCGACGGAAGCGAACTCGGGGGTCTCCCGCGCAAGGTCAATCATGACGTCGTCCAGCACCTCGACGGCAGCGGGATCATGTTCGACGATAGGCTCGACGTCATCCATCGCGTCAAGGACTGCGTCATAGGCCAGCAGCGCCATGCTCTTCGTTTCGGGAACCGTCTCGAGCGAGACGGTTGCCTCGGTGACAATTGCGAGTGTTCCCTCACTGCCACAGAGCAGTTTTGCGAGGTTGACTATTCCGCCCTCCGCGTCGGGTTCCCCGATGCCGCGTTCGGCTCCGCGAGCGTCCTCGACGAGCCAGTCGAGGTTGTAGCCGGAGACGTTACGTTTGAGATCAGGATATACCTCCTCGATGAGGTCGCCTTTATTTTCCAGAATCCGTGCGACCTCGCCGTAGATCGCTGACTCGAGGTCGTCCCCCTCGGCTAACTCGGGCAGGTCGTCGATCTCTACTTCGCCGAAGGTAGTGATGGTTCCGTCCGCGAGGACGACCTCGACCTCTTCGACGTAGGCGTCGGTCTTGCCATACTGCAGGGAGTGGGATCCGGTCGAGTTGTTGCCGATCGCGCCGCCGAGTGCACTCTTATCGCCCCAGGCCGGATCAGGAGCGAACTTCAGGTCGTGAGCCCCGATTTCTTCATTGAGTGATTCGAGGGCTTTGTTGAAATCCTTGGAGAGTTACAGACTTAGCCAGTAATGCGAGTGGATGCAGACCCTCCCAACGTCCCAGCTACTTCGGTTCGTCGAGCAGACGTTCCATTTGGCTCGACGAGCTGTCGCCCGCTACTCCCCGAAATTCTCAAAACGGCGCTACACACTCCACCAGCACATCGTCTTGCTCTGCCTCAAAGTGCGAAAGAACACAACGTACCCGATACTTCTCGACGAGCTCATCGAGATGCCTCGAATTCGGAGAGCCATCGATCTTGCGGAACTCCCCTCATCCTCGACGTTGTGTAAGGCATTCAACCGGCTCAATGTGGCTGTTTGGCGTGTTCTTCTCAATCTTTCAGTCACACTCCTCCCGACTAACGGTGTCGTCGGAATTGATGCCTCCGGCTTTGACCGCAGTCACGCCTCGAAGCACTACACGAAACGGGTGAAGTTGACGATTCAGCAGCTGAAAGTCACGCTCTTAGTCGATACCAAAGCGAACGCTATCCTCGATATTCACATTACAACGACCCGAAAACACGATACGCAGATCGCACCATCGCTCATCAACTGCAACTCATCTGAAGTCGAAGTTATGCTTGGAGACGAGGGATACGATGATCAGCAGATTCGGGCGCTGGCCCGCGAAAATTCGATTCGTCCACTGATCAAACACCGTGAGTTCTCATTACTGCAGAAAGCGTGGAACGCTCGGTTGGATACTGAACTGTACGGTCAACGGAGCCAGAGCGAGACAGTGAACTCCCGTCTCAAGCGAAAATACGGTGCGTTCGTCCGTTCACGACACTGGTGGAAGCAGTTTCGTGAACTCACTCTTGCATGTGTTGTCCATAATCTTGATCGAACGCTCCAATGAGCAGTGTAGAGAATTCATCAATCGGTCAATGTCGAATAACCCCTCCCAAATAACCGAGCCTGACGGAATGAACGTCGGGTCTAACCCGGACACGACTGCTGCGTCGAGAAGACAGTCGGCTACGAGTTGTATGTAACCCAGAGGGGAACTCGCTCCTGTCTTTCACGAGCTTGTTCAGTTTGATGGTCAGCAAGTTATCAGAGGCGAGGTGGAGTCATCCCGAAACAGGCGAAGAACACCGCAGCCGGGTTCGTGCAGACGTCCAGATGACGGTCAAATTTTGTTGTTTCACCAGCGTAATGTGTTTTGGCTGAAAACCGCTGCCACCATTTGTCCGTTAAGAGGTCTCCAGACAGCGCGAACAGCTTTTATTTGAGAAGGGGATTGACGATCAGAACCCGATCAGTAATCGCGCTCGATCAGGTAGTTTGCAATGGTACAGAGTAGTTCGTGGGCTTCATTGTCCGGCAGCACTTCAAGCCGAGCTTTTCCTTGGTCAACGAACTTATATGCCTGATCGGTAGCATATTCGATTGAGCCAACACGCTCGATCTCGGTTACAGCATTGTCAATCTCGCGTTCGGTGACGGCATCAATGTCAGTAGTATCAACCAGCTCCTCGATTTCCAGTCCCTGTTTACGGGCGTGGGCGGTGATCAGAGTCTGTTTGTTCTCCACGAGATCACTCCCTCGTTGTTTGCCGAGCTTCTCGCTAGGTACAGTTAGATCAAGGACGTCATCGTGGATCTGGAATGCACGTCCGATATCGAGACCGTAGCCGTACAGTGCATCGACCGTCTTGTCGTCCGCTCCTTGCAGAATTGCCGGGAGACACGCCGACGCGGCATAGAGGACCGCGGTCTTCTGTTCAACCATTTTGAGGTATTCCTCGGGCGTGACGTCGCTGTGCTGCTCGAACTCAATGTCCAACGCCTGGCCTTCGCAGAGTTTTCTGCAGGTCGTCGCCAGCACGTCGAGGGCTTTAACTGTCCGGTCCGACCTAGCACCGGTATCAAGCATAATCTCGAATGCTTTTGAGTAGAGCGTATCTCCTGCGAGGACAGCCGTCCCGAGATCGTACTCCTTGTGGACGGCGGGAACGCCTCGGCGGAGGTCGTCATCATCCATGATATCGTCGTGGATCAGCGTGAACGACTGGATGATTTCGACGCTGACAGCAGCAGCTATCATATCAACGGTACCACCATCGAAGGTAGGAAATTCCCGATAATTAGTTGAGAGCGGCTCAACGTCGGCGAGTGCCTCCGCGGTAGTCAATAATAGTGTCGGCCGGAGCCGCTTGCCACCCGCATCCAGCAGGTAGCGCGAGGCCTCATAGAGACGCTTAGGTCGGTGGATTGGCAGCTCTTCAGGAATCGCGTCGTTGATCAGATCACGGCGCTTGCTGATGGCCCCAAGTATCGCTTCATCGTGCACTTTAGGTCCTGCCATATTAGTTAATGAAACCGGTATTATTTCTGTCGGGCGTCGCGTGAAAGCCCTTTCTCCTTCTGTTCATCTCACTCTTGAAAAGTCTAACGCAGCTTAACAGAATCTTCAGGATCTGGAGTGTGGGGATGATGTGCTGTGACTGCAGCGCGCTGAGTGTTTTGTAGTGATCTTTCAAGTTGTGATACCTCGAGGTGATTTCAACTGCCATAGTTACTACTACAGACAGCTGCGTGTAAACTCTATTGAAACAACCCATGGACTACTGAGTAGGTGGCCGCCATCCTATAGCCAACAGCGCATCGGCTATCTCGCTATGGGCGGCGTCTCTATCCGAACACCTCATCATGCCCGCACACTGCCACAACAAGTCCACAACTGAAGTGAGGAGTAGTTCGATGAGAGTTAATATATGATGGGGAGGATTTCAACAGAGCCGTATCTTCCCAATAGTGTGTACCAGCTGCTTGTTCAGGGGCTGTCCCTACTGTTCGAAACACCGCCGGTTATCCATCGTCGCCGTCCAGAGTATCGTTATCGTCGGCATCCGATTCGGCACCATCACCAATTGAGTCGTCATCTCTGCGGGAGTCGTCATCGTCGGATGGTGGGACAACCTCAAGCGGGCGCATCATGTCGTGATCCTCGTGCTCGAGCATATGGCAATGCCACATGTATCTGCCCGTCTGGTCGGTGAACAGCCCCTCGAACTCTCCGAAGCGGGCGATGACGTGGACGACCTCGGCTGGGTCGACGGTCACGACGTCGTTCCAGCCCAGTTCGTACGGCTCGGGGTCCTCGAGTGTGTCTGGGTCGATCGCGTCCTCGTCCGGATCGTAGTCGCCGACCGGCTGGCGGCCGAGCACCTGGAAGTGGACGAGGTGGAGGTGAACCGGATGGGACATCCCGGTGAAGTTGGCCAGGCTCCAGATTTCGGTATCACCGAGCGTCGGCATCTCGGTGACCGGATCCATCATTGGGATGCCGGAGCGTTCTTCGGCTGTCCCCAGCAGGTGGCGAGATCGGCCGTACTCGTCCGTGTCCATCGCGAGCGTGAGATAGCGTTCGGTGTCGACCGAGTCGACGGGAATTTCCGGAACCCTGGTCAGTTCGCTCGGTACTGAGTCGGCGTCAACGTCGGAGTCATCGGCCGCCGTACCGGATCCGGAATCGGCGACGTCTACGAGCATCACTTCGTGGAGCGGAACGATGTCGTCGCTCTCGTCGCTTCCGTCGCCGCGGTACAGCGCGGGCGCATCGTTGTGGAGCAACAGCGTCTCGCCCGCGTAGTCGGAGAAGTCGACGACGACGTCGGCCCGCTGGCTTGAGCCAAGCTCGAGGCGATCCTCGAGTTCGACCGGCTCCGTGAGGAGGCCGCCGTCGTTCCCTATCAGGACGAACGCAGGGCCGTTGCCTCCGGTTTCGCCCGATGATTCGTCGTACTGCAGGAGTTCGAGTCGGTAGAATCGGCTGTTCGATCCGTTCAGGAACCGGAGCCGGTATGGTCGTGGTTCGACGGACAGCCGGGGCCAGGCCTTCCCGTTGACGACCGGCGTATCGCCGTAGAACTCCGGCACTACACTCGGATCGGGATGGGAGTCGTCGCTGCCACCCTGTTCATCCGCGATGGTCGTCGGATAGAACAGCGAACCGTCATCCTCGAAGCTCCGATCCTGAATCGCGAGCGGAATTTCGTACTCGCCGCTGGGCAGGTCGAGCTCCCGTTCGTGGTCGTTGCGGAGGAGGTAGAACCCCGCCAGACCGGCGTAGACGTTGAGTCGCGTGATCCCCATCGCGTGGTCGTGGTACCACATCGTCGACGTCGGCTGCTCGTTGGCGTAGTAATAGTCCCGCTGCTCGAACGCGGGTCCCGTCTCCTCGAAGTCGCGGGTAAACCACGCCTGTGCGTTACCGTCGCTCTCGGCTTCGACGTTGCCCCCGTGGAGGTGCGTCACAGTCCGGATCCCCGGCATGTCGTACGGAATCGCGTCGCTGTGCAGCGTCGTATCCACGGGCAGGAGGTGTTCGTCCGGCAGGTCGTTCTTCCACCGGACATAGATCGGTTCGCCCTGCTCGGCTTCGATCGTCGGCCCAGGGTACCGGCCGTCGTATCCCCAGACGGTCGTCGTCGGCAGGTCGCCGTGGAGCTGCTGCTCGACCTCCTGCATCTCCACTTCGTAGTAAGGCTGTCCCTCCTTCGTCCCCGACGGCTCGAGCACGTCCGGCCGAGGGACCTCGTCAACCCACTTCTCGAGGTCGGGCGAGGAGTGTCCCGTGATCGTGGCCCCCGTCTCCGTTTCGTCTCCCGACGGTGGGCTCGAATCGTCTATCGTACACCCTGCGAACGCCGAGAGACCCACAGCACCGGTTGCGAGGACCAGTTCACGACGCGATAGCTCCCGCCCGGGACGCCTGGTGCAGCCACGCATAGTATGTAAATATATGAGAGCCCCCGATATACGGGGGCTGACGATTCCTACGGAGTCGGAATCGGAGCCATACATGTTACCGGTGACACCATGGTATCCCGCCGTGCCGAGATCCCAATGACGGCTTATGTACTTGAGGATCCTTGTGAACGGGAGGCGGAGACGAATCGGGCGTTCAGGTCCGCTCGGTCGATAGGATATTTGGCTATGACGGCCGACTCGTCCTCTGACGAATCGCTTGCACGAGTGAAAGGAACCCATGCACATCGTTCTATGACACCCTTTCATTCAGGAAGATTACGCTGATCAGACAGGCGAAACAGTTCTCGTTTTGTGTTTAAAGAAGACCTTCTACTACTATTGTAAAGCCGCGGGGGACCGTCACAAGGAATAACGTGTCTTCAAAGACAACCACAGAGCAATCTCACCAACAACGAGTAGACGAAAAGAAAGCACGAGCAGTTGGTCAAAAGAGAGAAGATGCTGAAGCAGAGACAACCGAAGATACAGTTCATCTGAAGATTTACCGATTCGACCCGGATGTCGAAGCAAAACAGGACCCTTACTTCGAGGATATCCTTCACTATCTCTTATAATAATCTCCGAGCAAAAAGTTCTAACAGTTACTATAGTTCAACGTACTATGTCACGTCGCAATATAGTTGCTGGCACGAGGCTGCCAGCCACGTGAACTTTCTCTATCTACATATCGATCCCGTCGAGATAACACGGGATTCACAGCGACAGTTCATATGGGGATAATGAAAACCAGATAAGTCACTGAAGTATCTCCCCGAAGTCCTGCTCGAGAACGTAATCGGACCAGTGTACCGATATGATCGGTTAAAGATTCTGAAGTGAACGGTGATGCCGACCGAAGCGAGAGGTTCGAATCAGGCGCTAACTGTGCGGCTATCGCTCTGTGAACGCACTCGCAACTAACAGCGGAAACACGAGCGTTGCTTCGGCGTCGACTTGCGTGTAGTTTGTCTGCTCGTCCTTGATTTTCCCCCACGACACTGCCTCGTTCGGTGGCGCGCCCGAGAGCGACCCGTCTCCTTCCATTCCTGTCGAGATGTAGACGACGTAGTCTGCACCACCACGGAACAGATTCGTCATGATTGCGTGATGTTTTGGCACGCCACCTCCGACAGCGATCAATCCCGTCGTATCCGCGAGCAGGCCGTCTTCGATGAGCGAGTCGTAGTCGTCCAGAATTTCGATCCCAACCTCTGAGTCGTATCCTTGCCTGTAATAATAGAGGAAATTACCGACTTCGGCGTCCGTCAGCGCCGGGCAGTAGACGGGGACATCGTTGTCTGCGGCCTGCTTCAAGACGGAGTCCTCGTCGTCGAGCGTCTCCCCGAGTTCTCGTGCGAACGCTGTCGGCGTGCGCACCTTTTCGTCCGCGAAGAAGTTGTCGAAGAAGTCGTAGAGGTACTCCTCAAGCCACACGTACCGATTGGACGGAACGAAAATATTTCCGAGACGGTTGATCCCTCGATCGCGAAGCGTCGCCTCGTCAGCATCCCACTCGCCCATTTTGAACGGTTTCTCCGTCTTGATAACGTCCTCTGTGAGCGATCCGGACGTAGTGATAAGTACGTCGACGTACCCTTCGCGGACCAGATACGCGACAACTTCACGCAATCCCGAGGAGATGATGTTCGAGGTGAACGTGAGGTAGATCGTTGCTTCCTCTTCTCGCATTCGCTCGGCAATATCGATGGCCTTGGAGAGTTGTGTCGCCTGGAATCCCGTTGTCTCATAGGACGCGATAAGGTCGTGAAAATCGAACTCTCCGCGGAAATCGTATCCGTGGACGTCCGCCGTGGGTAGTTCATCGTCACTATCCGGAACAACATGCTCACGAGAGTCGTCTTTCTCCATATGATTCCGTAACACGACGCGTGATTTGAATGTCTCGAGATGGATCGCTCGCTTCCGATACGGCCATGTCAATCGTGAACGGATCGAATCCGTATCCGCCATCGTAGCGTCCTCGACCTCGATAATGCGCGTCTCGCCACACGATTTTCTCTTGGAATTTTCGACGGATGCTTGAGATCATCACGGCAACGGTCCACTACTCACTGTCCATGATCAGCATCGCGAACGACCTCAAGGGGGCTAACCCAGCGAATACACAGATCGGGCCGGTTCAGCTGCTCGTTGAGAGAGTGTTCATGTAGCTGCTCGCATCTCGTCGGTGTCTGGAGAGCGAACTACCACCTGGAGTCTCGATTCACCTACCGATGGGGCCAGCACCTCGAAGATGCTCATCGAACGTCACAGTTCGGTGAAAGTGAGGGGCGAGACGTCCTGAATCATGTGATCGGAGTCGAACATCTATCCAATGGTATTACTCGTAATCAGTAGGAGAGTAATTCCAGCTAGTAACACTAGTGTTAGCCATGCGAAGAAGATCGTCGCGGCTTGTCGGCCTGTGAGCTGGTCACCGCTAAGGACCTCGTCGAGCGCCATGTACAATAGTAGCTGTCGGATCGAGATAAATCGTTTGGTCTGGTTTATTCTCTACCTCTATCACGATTCGTTTGATTTGATTTTCTGGAGGTTCTCGAGGAGTTCGCTGGTTGAACTGCCGTCGTCGAACGTTATTTTGCCTCGATACTCATTCGGCTGGTCGTCCGAGTCGGACTCAATTTCGGAGATTGTCCGTTCGCGACGTTCGTACTCACGCTGGTCATAGTTACCCATTCCCATGTGAATACGAACGTTTGTGAGGAGTCGTAATCAAGGTATCGGTCATCGACAGAGCAGCGATACAGACACTGCAGGAGGATTTTGATAACTCTACTCTTAAAAGTGCAGCATGATTGGATCCTGTTGCCCCGTTTGCTTCCCGCTCAATTGTCGTTACAGACGTACGTCTGTAATGACTGCACTGGTATCGATATTTCCATGCAAGATCCAGAGTATTATACAAAATTGTGGGAGCGCCGTATCCAGAGATATGATTCCTGAATTGGCACTTGAATATAATAATCCAGCTATATCGAACAATTCTCTCGTGCTATCGAGCGAGCGTGTGACCCAGTCACGGTGGCTGACTCACTCGAGCTACACGATTGGCTGGTCAGCAATCTATCAGACGGTATCAGACCCCATTTGAGAGCCTCTGAGACGAGATCAGAAGCTGTCGTGTCTTCGGTTTGGATGACGGCGGCCCGACCGCCTGTGAGAGTTCGTATCTATTACTACTCAGCGTTCACCACTTAGCCTGGAAGCAACGGTGGATCGATACCGATAGTAATCGACTCGGTCGTCGTTGCACCGGAATTTGGGACTGTCCAGGAACAGAATCGTCCACGAACGGAACTCATAATGGTCCACGAACTCTATACGTGAACACATCCGGGACGAGACGACCATATGGTCGGTCGATCGGTCTGTCGGATGCTCCATAGAAATCAATGACGGTCACCGATGCCGCTCTCAGGTCACCACTTAAGTATCAGTCGAACACGAGTCCGATGCGTATAACGGTCATTGGGGCTGGTGAAGTCGGACGAGCGATCGCCGCGACGCTCGCAGACCTTCATGAGGTCGTCGTCGTCGACTGCGACGAGCGGATCGTCGACGAACTCGCATACGCGTACGATGTCCTCGCCGTTCACGGAGACGGCCGAGATATCGAAATACTACGCGAGGCTGAAATCGATCGGGCGGATCTCGTGATCGCGTGTACCGACAACGACGAGGTCAATACCGTTATTTGTGCGACCGTAACGATGGTCTCCGACGCGTTCACTATTGCTCGAGTGAGACGTCGAACGCTCTTCGAAACGTGGACCGGCCGTCCGGACGCGTTCGGTGTCGATTTCATGATCTGCACGGACTCGTTGACGTCCGAAGCGGCGTTTCGGATCGCAGGACTCCCTGCTGCACAGGAGGTTGATACATTTGCCAACGGTCTCGTTCGAATGGCTGCGTTCGAAGTCAACCCCGAGAGTCCGTTCGTCGATCAAACTGTGCACCAGATAGATCTGGACAGATCGGTCACGGTCGCAGCGATCTTCCGCGACGACGAACTGGTGCTTCCGGCCGGAAAAACCGCCATACGGGCCGCCGATCGGATCGTAGTCATCGGAAGCGCTAGCGGCGTTACGAACGTCGCAAATCGTATTTCACTATCGTCGCGAAGTCCGACCGACGAGGTCGTTATCGCCGGCGCGAGTGAGATCGGCTTTCAAATAGCTCGGCTGTTCGAAGAACACGGCTATCGTCCCCGGTTACTCGAACAGGATTCTGATCGCGCTCGAAACGCGGCTGAAGCACTCCCGAACACGACAGTACTCGAGGGAAATCCCACGGACATCGGATTTCTGGAGCGTGAACACATCGATGATGTCGATATCGTCATCGCTGCATTGCCGAGTGACGAACGAAACTTACTCGTATCATTAGTTTCCCGCCAGCTCGGCGTCGGTGAAACCATCGCTATCGTCGAGAACAGAGAGTACGCCGACCTGTTCGAAGCTGCCGGCGTCGACGTGACTGTCAATCCACGCGAGGAGACCGCCGAGGAAATCATTCGCTTTACCCGATTGATTCCGACTGAAAAAATCGTACTGCTCAACCACGATCGCGCGGAAGTGATCGAGATCGTCGTTACCGAAGGGAGTACTCTCGCAGATCGCGAAATCAGGGATTCTACGGCGAGCCTTCCGGACGAGGTCATTATCGGTGCGATCTCTCGCTCCGGTGAACTCGTGACGCCTCGCGGAACGACCGTAATCAGACCGGGAGACCACGTCATTTTGTTCGTTGATACAGATGTACTCGAGGAAGTCATCGAGGTTATCTAGCGCAGAATCAACACGACTTATAGGCCGCAACCGTCAGTACGTACGTATGGCAGACCTCAATCCGACCGCGAAACGAATACACCAGATCAGTCCCGACCCCGTCGAGTTGACGCTTGACGACGGAACGACAGCCATATTTCATATTTCCGGTGCCGAATTCTTTCAGCAGGAATTTCAGGCGGAAGGTGTTTGCGAGGACGATGACGCGGACTATCGATTCATCACGAGCACGGATAACGAATCGATTCTGGTCGGACGGAAGGGTGTAGACGAATCGGCGTGGACGATGATCGGGACGATAGTTGAAGTCAACAGAGACGGATCGTAATTACCTGTTCGCTACGAATCATACCGTGCTCCCGCTCGCTACGTATCGCTTATCGCACTGTGAGGGAGAATTCTCGTTCTAGTCGGTTCTTCGCCGACCTAACTGCTGTCAGTACGGTTGACGACAGTTGGCGGTTCTCCTGGAATACAACGTGTTCGTCCGACATTATATAATAGTCCGAGTTTTCCGAACAATGTCGGTGACGGATTTAGGCTTTCGGAATTACATCCATACTACTGTAATGGTGATTGGTCATCTCGTTCCAAAAACAGGGGTGCATATAATGATACAGCATACTCGGATTATTTGCTGAACCACGTGAGAGATCTGATTATTTAGCGATAATCGTCCAAGTACGAATCGCTGATTTCGGTCTCGAGGTCGTCGACGTATTCTATCAGGATCTCCGGCAACTCGGTGGTGTACCGTTCGTCCGTGAATCGATACTTCGGGCCGATGATGGCGATTGCACCGAGAACGCTCCCATCAGGACCTGTCACACGTCGCCCGACTTCTCTGAGACCGTCGACGTACTCTTCATCGGCGAATGCAACGCCTCGATCGCGAATCTGCTCGAGTTCGCGGATAAAATCGTCTTGGTCCGTGATGGTGTGTGCTGTCTGTCTAGGGAGTCCCCTGTCGTCCAGTACTGCTTCGACGCGCTCGTCGGGTAATTCGGCGAGAATCGCTTTGCCGGTTGCAACGCTGTGGAGATAATAGTAGATCCCAGCGGAGCTAGGCGCGGTGGATATATGTCGTTCCTTGGACGGAAAGTGGCTGTCCGGATGGAAGGATTCGTGGACGAGAATGCCGCGATTATCGTTCTCCACGACGAATTCGACCTCTTCGTCGATTCGGTCGGAAAGTTCTGTTACTGTCTGTTTCGCCAGTGTGTACGCCTTTTTGCGTGAGCGTGCATACTCGCCGTGGTTGAGGAACCGTAATCCGATGTGATAAACTGCGCCTTCCTTCGTGAGATACCCTTCTTCGAGAAGGGTCTGGAGGTGGAGGTGAATCGTACTTCTCGCGATCTCTAATTCACCGGTCAATTCATCGAGTGTTGCACCGCCCAATTTCTGGATCGTATTGATTACGACCAGGGATCGTTCCGTCGTTTTCGCCGTCTGTTTGGCCATACCTCTTCGTACCGGTCAAATAGATATAAAGATTCGCTCCAGTCGGATTATTAAGTACTATTGCCGCTCCTATCAGCAATTCGTATGCGGCGCACGGTTAGCGGAGGTGCTCTCGTAGGATTCGATAGCGATACGATCCGTTGTATCCTCTTGACCACTTCTCCAAGTACGGTCGACTTTCACAGAATAACCCGAACAACTCCAGAGAGAACCGGTCGTCGATCTCGTCTTCGATACCCTCGTACAGTACTCGTGATTTTATGTAGGGTCCTCTCGTCGGGTGATCCAGACACTCCGTTTGTAGATACGCTCGCACTACGTCGTCGGTTTCTGCGATATCGAACGTCTGTAACTGGGAAGGGACTTTGGTCATGGTTATCGAGGTGCCTCTAGCGGCTACCGAGGTGCGTATAGATAGTTTATTCCGGATGAACCATAATGATGTTGCTGTGGCCACAGCGAACGCGGGTAGCATGACGTGGTCACTGTAAACCCCGCCGAAGTCGTCCACGTTGTCGTCCACTTCGGAGAGTACGACGGGGTATTCAACGATCAGACAGGCACATATATGTGGCATTGCCATATGATCGAGCACGAAGATCATGATATGATGCGCCCGCTCGAGGCTCGACCCCGCGCAGACGATGCTGACACTCGTACTGGATAGGACGCAAGGCGTCGGCTCCGAATAGACGAAGGAGGCGACACGAACGTCTCTCACCGTTGCCTCCAGAATCGAACCAGCCAACAGAGACTCGAGACCGCGAAGATACCCCGTCACCAGCGGACGAGACGGCGTAATCGGGTACACTCTCGTCTTGCTCACTCCTGATTCCAAATCGTCGTAAGCTCACCGACGACTTCCGGGTTTCTGAGGGTGTCACTATCCGTGGGCAGTCGGTCGTTGACAATGCGCTCGAGGAGTTTGTACATCGTCTTTCCGGAGTAGGTTTCGGGTAGTTCGGGTGTAAATACGACGTTCGCTGGTCGTGCGAACTCACCGACGTGTTCAGCGACTGCATCCGCAACCGCGTCCTGAATGGCGGTCCGATCCTGCTGCCCTTGCTCAAGTGTCGCAAAGACGCAGAGCGCGGTCTCACCAATAGTACGCTCAGCGACGGCAGCGGCTTCGGTAACGCCGTCAACGGTCGTTATTGCAGCCTCGAGTTCGGCCGTTCCGATGCGACGGTTGCCGATCGTAATGACGTCGTCGTTGCGGCCGATGATCGTCACGTACCCGTCGTCGTCGACGACGGCGCGGTCGCCGGTGAAGTACTGCCAGGAATCCGCCCGTGGGTCCGAAAACGCCTGCCAGTATTCTGCGAGAACCCAGTACCGGTCTCCCTCGAGCGGAACAAGCATCGACGGCCAGGGACGGTCAATCGTCAGATAGCCGGGTTCGCCCGGCGGGAGCTCGCGGCCGTCTTCGTCGACGATCTGGATTTCGATTCCGGGTAACGGAGAACCGACTGAACCGGGCTTTAACTCGTCGATTCCAGGACGGACCGAGATGAGGACGCATCCAGTTTCGGTCTGCCACCACGTGTCGACGATTGGGCACCGTTCCTCGCCGACGTGGGTGTAGTACCACTCCCAGGTGTCCGGACCGATCGGCTCACCGACGCTACCGAGTAGGCGCAACGACGAAAGGTCGTGTGACGAGGGAAACGACTCACCCCACTTCATGAACGTCCGGATTACTCCCGGCGTCGTATAGAAGACCTCCACACCGTTCCGTTCGATCACCTCCCACGGACGGTGGCGGTCCGGATAGCGGAGACTTCCCTCTGCGAGAACGACCGTCGCACCCGAGAGCAGTGGCCCGTAGACGACGTAGGAGTGACCGGTAATCCATCCAGCATCGGCTGTACACCAGATCGTGGTCCCCGGCACGAGGTCGAATACGGTCTGGGCCGTCCACGCGACACCTGTAAGGTAGCCCCCGGTCGAGTGAGTCATCCGTCGCGGTTCGCCGGTCGTTCCTGACGTGTGGATGTGAAAGAGCGGGTCGGTTGCCTCCCGCGGAACTGGGGACACGTTCGCCCCGGCAAACGCCTCGACGAGATCGTCATAGTCGTATTGGTTCTCACCGAGGTGCATATCGTGACTCGAACCGAGTCGATCGACGACGACCGTCGGGCGCGATTCTTCGATCGATGCCAGTGCCGTATCGGCTTTCCGCTTCTGATCGATCACGGTCTCCTCACGGAAGCTACCGTCACATGTGACGAGCGCGCGTGAGTCGACACGTTGCATCCGTTCAGCGAGCGCGTTGGGGGCGAACCCCGAGAAAACGACGTTATGAAGCGCGCCGATACGGGCACAGGCGAGCATCGTGATCGGTAACTCAGGGAGTTTCGGCAGGTAGATCGTGACGACATCGTCTTCGTCAACGCCGAGGTCGCGGAGCGCGGCTGCGACAGCCGACACCTCGCGATAGAGATCGTAGTACGTATAGGTTCGACGCTCGCCACGTTTCCCTTCCCACCGCAATGCGACCTGATTCTTCCGCTCCTCGAGATGGCGATCGATGCAGTTTTCTGCGGCGTTCAAGCGCCCACCAACGAACCATCGGTAGAACGGCGCATTTTCCTCGTCGACGATGCGATCGTAGGGCTCGCTCCACTCGAGCAACGATGCAGCGGCGTCCCAGCACGCCGGCCACTCGTGATCGGAGCAATCGCCATCGGCTGGCTCCGTTGCAGTTCCGTTGCGATCGAACGCTTGTGGAGTCCGGCGTCGAACCGTTCGGTTTTTGAGGGATAGATACGCCGGTCTCTCTTCGGTCATAGATTCGTCCCTTCGACGCCCATCTTCCTGTAGATTCTGTTTGTTTCCGCATAGTACTGTGGTTTAAAAATCGGGAAAGGAATACTATAGTAGACGTTAGAAATAATTGCTCACTTCTGGAAGCGAGAGTTGATCAATAGCTGTATCAATCGCTGCTGTGAGCTCGTTGAGTGAGTCAAAGAAGCGATTGCTGAGTGCCGCTTGGAGTTGTCTCCAGCACTCTTCGACCGGATTTAGCTCAGGTGAATACGCTGGCAATGTTACGAAGGCGAGGTCGTCACGGGCCGCCAGGTCCGTGACGGCCGACGCCCGAAAATACGGCGCTCCATCCAACACAATAATCAAGTCATCTTCGAACTCTTGGCATAACGCGAGAATGAAATGTTTTGCGTGATCGGCGGTAACGTACTCTTCAAATCGAGAGAAAAAGCGATCACCGTCCTCGGTGATCTCGCCTAAGTGACACGTCCAGTCGCGTTGTCCGGACAATTCAACAGACGGTCGCGTGCCGCGAGGAAACCACGCGGCACGCGGCTCAACTTGGACGGATTTCTTGGTTTGATCGATACAGACTACTGTGGCGTCCATTTCCCGCCGCTTTTTTTGAGTTCCTCGCGGAACGTTTCTTGATCCTCAGCATCTGATTCGGCGGCAGTACGGCGTGGTTTTTGGAAGCTCAATCCCGCTTCTTTGAGCAACCGCCGGCAACTCGGGATTGAGTATTCGACATCGTATGTCTCGGCGAGATGCTGCTGGACGAGCGCCGGCGTCCACGCCGGCGCGTCAAAGCCAACTTCTTCAGGAGACCTGTGGACTGTTTCTTCGAACTCTTGTTGCTCTTTTCCTGAGATTTTTCGTTTTCTTCCAGACTGGTGAGCATCAGTAACGGCCTGCTCAAGCGACTCGTCAGTGTCGAGTCGTTTGAGCCAACTATAGATTGTTCGCCGGCCGGTGTTATGCCACTCGGCTAGTTCGGTCTGCGTAACGCCGTTTTTGTACGCAATTGCCGCTAACAGCCGTTGTGTCGGCTTCCTTCCCTCGACGTTGTTGAGTGCGTCGTGAAGTTCTTCGACGGAGATCTCGTCGAGATGATCCATTAGAAGTAGCAACAATCTATGGGCGGAAAATTCTAACGGTTACTATAGGTGTGGCGGGTGGGCTTCGTCTCGTTGTTATGATTGAGGTCGTTTGATACAGCTTCGGCATCGGGGAGCGTAAAGGAAAACGTCGATCCTGAACCAGGTTCAGAGTCGACCCAGATGGTTCCATCGTGACGCTCGATGATCCGCTTACAAACTGCCAACCCGATACCTGAGCCAGTGTGTTCATCGATCGAGTGAAGGCGCTCGAAGATACCGAAGATGCGCTCGGCATCGGACGGATCGATCCCAATACCGTTGTCACTGACGGATATTGTCCACGCCGGTCCATCGCGTTCCGCCGAGATGTATATTCGTGGAGGGTCCTCGCCACTATAATCGATCGCGTTTGTGAGCAGATTCTGGAATACCTGCCGTAATTGACTTCTGTCGCCTTCGACCGTCGGTAATGGCTCACGTTCGATTTCGGCATTGCTTTCTTCGACCCTGAACTGTAGATCGGTGAGAACATCGTCAAGAACATCATCAAGATCGACGGTATCGAACGGATCCCCCTGCGTCTGTACCCGCGAATAATCGAGCAACCCGTCGATCATCGAGCGCATTCGTTCGGCCCCATCGACTGCGAACTCGATGAACTCCTCGCCCTCGTCGTCAAGGTCGTCCTCGTATCGTTGCTCAAGCAGTTGCAGGTAGCTCGTGATCATCCGGAGCGGTTCCTGCAAATCGTGGGAAACGGCGTATGCAAACTCTTCTAACCGTTCGTTTGATGATTCCAGTTCCGATACCGCTTCTTCGAGGCGTCGCTCCGTTTGTTTCAGTTCCTTGTTCTGTTTCTCTAGACGATACTTCTGTTCAAGTTCGGCGTTTTTCTTTTCGAGGGTTTTGGCTTTCGTGAGGGTGTGCGCGTTTTCAACGCCCAACAAGAGTCCTGCAACCGAACCGACCGACAATAGGATGAGCTGTGTACTGGTGGTTATACCGACTATCTCAACGGCAGGATGCAATTGTCTCAATACGGTAACAACACTTGCGACGACGACACCGCCGACGGCGAACATGATAATTCGTGAATAGAATACAGGCAGTATTGACCACTTGGGCAACATTAATCCAACGAACATTAGTGCAAGGCCGGGAAGGCCGATGAGAATTACCTCAATCACTATCCCTGCCAGTACGTCATCCAGTGGTATTCCTTCGCTCAACAACGCATTACCTGTTCTCACGCCGCCAATAGTGAGGATAAAGAGACCTAGTGCTGTAAGAAGTCGATTCCAGTGCCTCATCGTCGCCCGGTACGGTATCGTCGATATATAACTACCATGGTAGTGAGATACTAAAACAATACCCTAGTATAATAGAATAAATTGGTGGCCGTAACATTGGGCGAGGAATTTTCCAAGATCGTTCCCTCACTGTAACTACCGAGTGTGAAAAGAATTCGGGCCAGACCCCATCACGGTCCAACAACGAGGTGACCTCGAGGACGCCGCTGAGAGGTACATCAGTAGTATGGTCGCCGACATCCGCGAAGATCTCCTCGAAAACCGTCAGCAGGACGTTCAGAAAGAACTCTCTGACTTGGAAGCCTATGAGCAAGCAGAACGAGATCGGATCCAGTCGTTCATCGATTCGTACGAACAAAAAGCGACAACGGGATCGGATATGCGCATCGCAATTCGGAACCAGAAACAACGTCTTGGACAACTGGAGACTCGTATCCACTCCCGGAAAGCAAACCTGAGAAAACGCGAGCAGGTCATTTCACTTGCCCCAAATATTGAGGCGTACTGTCTGACTTTGCCGGTGTAATAGCCAAAAGGTGCTCAGAGGCTCTTGAAATAATACTCCCACTTTACTCAGTAGCGTCAGTCCTCAAGTCATATCCTCTCAAGTGGCCACTGCGTGTCGCTTCAACTCTGAAAATGTAGATACTTCCCACCTTCAATGAGGTAACACTGGTGTAGCTTGATCTATCGATTAGAACACTGTTGTTTGAAGGTGCTTACCTCGGTTTCGACCATGTCCAGTTACCCTTTTCTCTTGAGCTGCAGTGGAATCCTATTCAACCAAAATCCACACCAGAGGACTAATAATTTAGTAATTACATTAGAAGAATTTATATACTGGAGACCACCACTAAATGGTGAGGCAGCGTGATTCACTCACCATTATCCCCTCCAGAAACTCTATGCAGTCACGATCAGTAACCCTCGAGGAGATAGATGAACTGTTCCTCCAGTGGAACGGCCACATCAATGCGTCTGCGCTCTTTCGCCGAGCGCTCAAAGACGAAATGCAAATTCGTGACATCAACCCACACGAATTTCGCACCCTGTTTGAACAGGCAGTTGAACAGGGCTATGAATTTGATGAAATCCTCGAGCAGACAAGCCGAATCGATGATTTAGAGCACTTAGTTGCAGAGCAGGCGGAGTCAATGCAGCAGTCCACAACAGAGTGACGCAGACAACTTTCCCCAACGTGACCAAAGATGACGACACCTTTCGATGAAAATACGGAGTCGATAGAATCGCGGACGAACTCTGGGCGCGTGCCGTGGCGGCTTGTTCGGCAGCTATCCCTCTCGATAGTTCTGTTCAGCCTCGTTCTGATCAAACCGGTCGTCGCGCAGGACGGCGTAGTCTGCGAAGCAGAGCAACTTCCGGACATGATTTCGGGCTTCTTCCAGATCACGACAGCACTCGGTATCATCGGTCTGGTTGTTGTCTGGCAAGCGGATTCACTCGCTGAGATGTTCACCGTGAATCCTGAGCAGAAAAAGGGGCTGAAACAACACAAGAGAACTGCTCTCAAATCTGCGATCATCCTGCTCGTCCTCGGGCCGCTGTATACTGTGGCCGGATCGACGATGGGGCTTCCGCTCGCCGAATGTGTTGACTTGGTGCCGTGGTGATCCAGACACCCAACTGAATACGCAAGTCCATGGCTCTCCAAATACGTCAGTTGGCACTCTCCATCGGGATCGTCCTCCTCGCTGGGAGTCTTATTACGGTCCCCAGCACCGCAAGTACTGACCATCCGCCACGACCCGACCCCGGAGGGAGTGGGCTCGACGAAAACGAGACAGCAACGCTGTGGTCGAAGTTGCCAAACGAGTGTCGCAGCGACGAGGAGTACTATGAGCAACATGGCGAGAACCGAACCGACATGCAAGAACTTGGAGAGTGCACTGACATCTCGTTTGCTGAACCTCCAGATACAGCGGCAACCTGGACTGCAGCAGACTTTGATACACTCGAGGCCGGTGATCGAAACACATCGGTGTACCCGGCGAGTGCTGAGACGCAGAACTCGAGTGTGATAGCAGAGGCTCATGCAACATCATTTGCGCTTCAACCATCGACGATCGTCCATCAAGATGAGACGGAGACACCGCAGTATGTCGCACCTGACGGTGATTTTCGTGGATTTGTAGATTATCGTGTCCGCACTCCCGGCAGCAACAATAGCACGTTCTCCAGCGACTGGTCTGTGCTCGAGCACGGCGTTGACGAGGTTCGGCTGAAACAGGATGAAGAGACGATTTCAACGCAGGATGGAACGCATACCCCAGTACTCGAGTATGCTCTCGATGGGAGCGGGCCATCAACGCTGACGTTTGAAGCAGATATCGAGGTCTGGCACGAACGAGAGCTACCAGGCGGTAACCAGACTGAAACGGAGGTCGATAATCTCACGGTCTCGAGTGACCTCGAGGTCGAAGTCTACGATCTGTCGGCATCGATCTACTACGCTGAGTACCCAGATGGAGACACAGGCGTTGCGATCTACCAGGCACAGCCGTGGCATGGATACATCCTTTCAGAAGATGGGGACGCTGCCGTTCGTGGTAACTGGCGCTATTACACTGCTCGAGACACGGACTGGGATCACCTCGTAGAGTCTTCAGCAACAGATAGTGTTGAGCGTCACTCGGATGCGCTGCCAGTGTTTGTGAGGGCGTATCCATCCGAGGCTGGTCCTCGTGCAGATCCCATCTATGACGGACCAGACATCGTCGAAGTGTGGGGTAGTGACCGTCCGTCCCCGAATGAGACGATCCACGAACACGTCGATATCGACGTTCTCGAGGAACCCTATACGCGCTCGTATGGGCTTGCCGTACGGTACGATGAGTTCGACCGTGATCACCTCGAGGTACAGGGTATCGTCCGTGGGACGACTGCTGAGTTAGTCGAGCCAGAAGGTGGCGCAGAACGCGAAATCCGTGAGAGTGAGTTATCTGTCGAAATCCTCGAGCAGGATGAGTCAACGATGACGCTCGAGGTGTCGCTTCACGACGTCGAGACTGGGAACCCGATCATGCTCGAGGACCCGTTCGAGAACGATCCTCGATTTAGGCCAATCGGCGCTTCGACGCGTGATGGCTACATCTCGATTGCCGGTGAGCGTGTCGAGACAAACGCAACGGGTCAAGCGACGGTCACACTCACACAGCCCGGTATTCACACTGCAGAGTACCATCCTGATTCGTGGCGGATGAACAACCCTGCGTACGTTGGAGATACAGCGAGTGTGTCTTGGCATCCGCTGACGACCGCTAGTGGCTGGTTTACACTGTTTGTCGATATTGTCTGGCTCTCGATTCCGTTTCTCGTGGCTCTGTATGCGGGTCTGAAACTCGGCTCGTTTCTTCGAATCCCTGACGAACACAACCCATGACACAGAATCCAATACCCCGACGAACCGTCCTCAGTGGAATCGTAGCCGGCGCTGCTGTCGCCGTGAGTGGTTGCTTCAGTAGTTCCGATAGTGGCTCCGAAAACGGGGAGAATGACTTCGACGGTGACGATGTCTTCACGGACATCTTTCTCGAGGACACGGACCTCGTCCTCGAGTTCACTAATGAGTCGTCGATTGACCAGATAAACGTCATCGACCCCAATGGTGAGTTGTTCGACGAACTGTCGATTGTATCCGGTGTTAGTCGTGATTCGATTGCGATTGGGACTGACTACGATCCCGGTGTGTACGAGATTATTGCGCTCGAGGACGGCGATGAACAGTCCACGCAGTCAGTGACGATTGAGTCCGATATCCGTATTACCGACCTGCGACTCGGTCGGAATCATCCGGATGAGATGTTTGAGGGGGCGAGTGACCGTGAGGTCCGGACAGAGACTATCATCACACTCAAGAATCAAGGAAGTGGTCCTGATGCTGCAACTCATCTCGCCTTTTCTGGTGACGTTCCACGCCAAACGCCGAGTAGAGATGAGTATGACGAGAGTGGTATCTATGACGAGGAAAGCGATCTGGGTAGCTATGCAGATACGATTGACCTTCCCCCCGGTGAACGAGTCACGATCTACAGTCAGCGGCGGCCGTTTTCAGCGGCATCAGAGCGTGTTTCGTGTACTCCGGAAACTGAGCATGGAGTCTTTGAAGTCGCTGTTGAGACTGCTATGTTGGACGATGCAGTCTCTGAAGACTATGAGGTCACGTATACCGGAGAGGATCTTGTTGAGTGCGATATCGAAATTGAGGTGGAGTAGGGTATGTATCCGATGTCGCTCACTGAGTTTGGTCGCCGATGGTTCGAAGACATCGTTGAGACGATCATCGAGTGGTTTCAGGACGGACTCATCGACGGATACGACTACCTCTCAGAGGAGCTGTTTGGAACACCAGTTCCTGAAACGGACGGGAACTTCGTCTTCGGCCAGCCAACAAATGAACCGTGGATAGGGCTGCATGATGCACTCGTCACCGGCGAAATCATGCTCTTATCGCTATTGTTGCTCGTGATATTCGTTCAGGGACATCACACCATTCGTATCTTCGACTTTGGGAGTGTTTATCAGGCCCGAAAAGCCAGACGATCTGCCTGGACTGGTGCTGTTTTGATCGTGACATGGTACTGGGTTGCAGTCCTTGCCCTCTACCTGGTGAACGGTTTCACAATTGCCCTTGTCCCTGGTATTGATGCTCTCATCGATGGCGTTTTAGACTTCCTCGAGGTCTCAATAACGAACCCAGCGCTGGCACTGTTGATGGCTGGTATCGGTGGGATTGCGATGTGGATCTTACAGGCGCTGTTTTTCATTCGCGAGATTCTCTTGTACATCTACTTGTACGCGACACCGATTGCGATTGCAGTCGCGTATGGGTATCTCCCCGTTGTTTCTCGAATTGCGAAGCAAATCGCGATCAAGTTCGTTCCGTTAGCGATTATGCCGTTACCGGTTGCAATCCTCTTCCGTGGCTATGATCTTCTTTTCGGGACAGGAACAAACTCTGCCATTGCCCCGGAGAGCGCGTTTCTAAGCTATATTATTGGTGCATCGCTCCCGATCTTCGCGCTCGTTCTCATCTGGAAGCTCTTCGCGTATGCGAGTCCGTTGACGGCGAAAGCCATCGGTGGTGCAACGAAAGGAGCGGTCACAGTTGGGGCAACACTCGGGGCTGCGAAAGTCGCTGGCCCACTCGCTGCCACAACGGCTGCTCGGTGGGGGCCGAAAGCTGCGGCATGGCAAGTCGCCGGTCAGCAGATTAGTGGCCGCCATCGGGGCTCTAGCGCCAACTCGAGCGGTGCTCCATCGAATGCTGCAGCTGGTGGCACAACGCACGACAACGTCGTCGCTGACGCCCACGGGCAACGAGGGGTTCCACAGTACCGACGCACCGAAAACGATCCAGGATACTACTGACCATGGCTGATCAAGACGCTGCTTCCCGACGAATTATGGATGAACTGGGCGAAGAGAACCGTGTCCCAATCGTCAACGTTGACGAGGGAGACGTTTACGTACTCCTTGGGTTCCCGATCGGCGGCTTACTTATCGGTGGCTTCAGCGGTGTGGATGCGCTTGTCTTTCCGCTGGTTCTTGTTGGCCTTGCGCTCGGCGTTGCAGCCGTCTATGCAAGTCCGTCACACCTGTCCGCTGCAACGTGGCTCACCGATGTCTATCGTCACTATTGCAAACGCCCTCGAGTGACCTACAGCGTTTCAGCGAAAGACGAACATGCTCACACCCACTCGAATACCGCCCGGAACGAAGGCGGGTTGATCAACTACACGCCATTTGCACCGGATGAGCGAACGCAAGATCTGACTAATATCGAGCGAGCGTGGCCAGGTGCTAGAACCGTCCAGCGAACGGATGGCACGATGGAAGCGTTTCTCCAGGTCGATCCGGGGAACATGGATTTCGCAATGAGCGGTGACTGGGCTCACGTCCAAGACGTCGCCAGCGAGTTTGCGAACAAGGAACTCGATTACAACCTGAAGTTTTACACGACGACTCGAACCTTTCCAGTAGAGGAACTCATCACACAGATCGACGAGCGACTCGAGGACGACGACGTTTCTGATAACCCGGTGTTCGAGGAGCTACTCGCGGAGTATCGTGAACAGCGCCCTCGAGACCTCGACGAGGCCCAACAGATTCGCTACTATATTGGCGTCCAGGTCAACCCGCTCGAGGTCTACAGTCGCTACCGTGACGAACAATCGCCTGCTGAGAAACTCACGTCGCTGCCGGTGATCGGCTTTCTGTTCAACCCATTCGTCACCCGCCGTGAGGACTTAGCGGACATCGAAGTCCGATCACGGATGTTCGATAAGCTTGATCGACGCTGTCGAGCCGTTCAGACGGAATTAGTCCAAAAAGCGCCGGGATGGTCAGCTCGTCGATTGAGTACAGTCGAGTTGTTCGTGCTCGCGATGGACTTCTGGAACGGCGAAGAGCACACCTACGACGACGCTGCTGACGCGGTTCGCGAACAGTCAGCCGTTGGCCGCCAGCGGAGGGAAAGCGATGAGTAGCACTATCTTTGCTGTCTCCGCTCTCGAGCAGTATCTGGCTGGACTCGAGACGCCGCACATCGTTGCCGGCGTTGTCGTATTTGCTGTCCTTCTCGGTGTTGGCGTGAAGATCTACCAGGCTCGGACACACGAGGAAACGGAAGTGGACCTTTCGGAGTTCCTCGACGAAGACACGCTCGAGGAGGGCGCTGTCGAAGAGACGATCCTCGAGGAGATTCCGGAACGTCACAAAAGCGCCGTTGCACCGTCGGCAATCACGTGGGAAACACGCGCTGCACAGGTCGGCGAGCAGTGGACGTCGACGCTCTACATTGCGGATTATCCGGACTACCCGAAGGACGGCTATCTGAACGAACTGTTCGAACTGACCGATATCGAGTTCGATCTAACCGTCCACATTACGCCGAAGAATCAGCAGAAAGCTCGAGACGAACTCCAGCGAGTCGCTGACGACCTGCAGGTCGACGCTGATCTCGAGCAAAGCGTTCGTGGGGCCTACCTCCAGGAGCGAGCGAACGAGGCAGTGTCGACGTACAAGGCGGTCGAGAACGGCAGCCGTGTGTTCGATCAGGGAATGTTCATCACTGTCCGTGCAGAGCGAAAAGACGAACTTCGGGAGGCAGTCCGGACGATTCGGAGTCGGCTTCGCGAACAGCCTGCTGGCCTCTCACCGAAAACAGCGATCTGTACACAGGATCTTGCCCTTCAGGCTGCTGCACCAATCGGTTCGAACCCGTTCGGTCGCGAAGCAATCTCGCTCGGAGGGGCTGTCGGTGCACTCCTTGCTTCGCCACACAACGCGACGATTCTCGAGGATGACGGCGTCGAGTTTGGGACTCACTGGAAAAACGAGAGCCCCGTCGTGATCGATCCATTTGCTCGAGAAAATGGCTATGCGATGTTCACGATTGGGGATCCTGGATCCGGAAAATCGTTCGGTGCAAAACAGAATTTCATCCGGTCGATTGAGCAAAGTGAGGACCGAATCGGGATCATCCTCGAGCCGTTGAATAACTGGGCCGGCGTCGCCGAAGCACTCGGTGGCACACGAATTACGGTCGGCGGTGATATGGGATTGAACCCGCTCGAGATCAAGCCAACGCCCGAACGTATCCAGCGAGCAATGGGCGAAGACGCGAGTCCGTATCGCGAAAAGCTCGACAGCGTGATGAGCTTCCTCTCGAACTACTTTGCCCTTCGTGGCATCCAACTCGGCGACAAACGCACAACGCTCGAGACGGCCATCGAAGAGGCATATGCTACGAAGGGTATTACGGACGATATTGCGACCCACGAAAACGAGAGTCCGACAATGCAGGATGTCCTCGATATCCTCGAGGACATGGTCGACAAGCCGGACGGTTTCGTCGTCCGAACTGACGAGGAGACACAGAAGATCGAGTCGGATGCGACGTGGCTGATTGACCAGTTGCGATCCTTTGCAGCGGATGGTCGCTACGAAAACCTCGGGCGACCGACCGAGTTCGATCTTCGCGACGAGAAGGTCTTTTACCTGGATTTGGCTCAGCAGGAAGGCAGCCTCGGTGGAAGCACGAGTCTCATCATGCAGTTGTTGATCACGTTAGTCTACGAGCGAGCAAAGGAGACGGACAAAGAGGTCGTGTTCGTCATTGACGAGGCTCGCTATCTGATGCAGGATGCAGCCAGTCTCGAGTATCTCGAGATCGTGTTCCGTCACCACCGCCACCATGATCTTTCGATCCGGATGATCACTCAGACTGTCGACGAGTTCTTCCAGCATGCCGAGTCGGAGGCCATCTTAGATCAATGTGCGATCAAGCAGTTCCACCACCTCGATGGGATGGACCAGCACTGGGCGAACGAATTCGGCTTGAACTCGGCGCAAATGCGGTTTGTCCAAGACGCCGTTCCAGGGAGTGAGGACATCGGATACTCGGAAGCCCTTGTCGGCGTTGACGGCGACTGGCGCGGGATCGAGGTTCATGCACTCGAGAAAGAGAAGGCTGTGATCGATTTCGACGCCAAAGAACAGTCTCGAGGCGATCTTCCCGGCGTTCCTGATCGAAGTGATACACGCTCTGTAGACGACTCTCGAGACGAGGAAACCGATTCTAAAGAAGCACAAGTGGAGGATCATGAGGTGCTAACGTGGATTGACGGAGGTGACCACACGGATGAGTGAGTACATCCGAGTGACGCCAACCTCCGAGGAACTGCGGACTGCTGAGGTTCCTGCCGCACTCGAGAGTTTGCATAAACTCACGAATCCTGCTGCTCGAAACGTGTCTGACCGTCTCAATCCATTTACTGATACAGCCCCGCCGACGTTCGAATTTCTTGCCATCAGCGAAGGCGAAGACGACCCAGTTGAGTTCTACTACGGCATTGATCACTCGGCACACCTCGAGACACTTGAGAAGCAACTCAGAACGATTTATCCGAAGACATTCGACATCACACGGAGTGAGTTACGTCTCGAGCAGAAGCTCGTCCAGCCAGTCGACTACACACAAGACGAGTATCACGAACGCCTCGAGGACGGGAGACTGCTGGATCCGCCACTGGCTGATGAACGAGATGAGTATAGAGAGAATGAGCAAACTGACGGTGGTCGTTCGATCCTCGAGGACGTAGTCGATGACTCCGCGGTCACCACCGATTCGTCTCTTGAGGTAGAAGCGTCGTCTTCAGACTCAGCGACGGTTTCCGCTCGGCCACCACTCGAGGACGTCGAGCCGATTGGCGTTCAGTGGCACGGACGGGCGCAGCGCAAGCGCGACTGGATGACGACGATCAAATCATTTGCTGGTCGAGATCCAGATCCAACCGAGTACGATACTGATCAACCGCCACTCGCGACGCTGATTGATCACCTCACCGAACTCGAGTACCCGGTTGCGTTCCAGGTGGTCTGGCAGCGCAAAGACGAGTGGACAGCTGATGCAGAGTTACGCGTTGAGGATCTTCGAGATGGACGAGATACGTTCGGCCAGCGCTATATCGGTCCCCTGTTCGAGACGGGTGATCTCGATGCAGACGAACGTGAGCCGACCCTTGGAACTGAAGCCCAAAATCGAATCAACCGAATCGAGGCCAAGCATCCAAAACGAACCTTTTCCGTGAACGCTCGAGCAGTTGCAATTCCGCCCACTGCTGATGGAGATTTAGATAAGCAGATCGAGACTCAACTCGACCAACTCGCACAATCACTGAACGCCTTAGATGGCCCGTTCTACGAACTCGAGGGACAGCGGATTCGCTCGAAGGGGATGCTGACCAGAACGAAACGAAAACGCGCTCGAGCAGTTCTCAACAAGGTACTTCATTCGGAACTCTCAACTGGACGGGGGAAACACCGTCCCGATCTCGTATTGAACGCCGATGAACTCGCGAATCTTACTGTCGTCCCCTCTTCACAGGACCTCACTGTCGAAGGGAGCCGTGGGACACGCTCCGAGCAACGCTCCCGGAATCCATTGCCACGGCCGCACCCGGACCTCATGGACGAGTTCCGGGAGGGTATGGCAATCGGCTATGCCATTGATGAGAATGGTGAACCGGAAAGACAGCCGGTTCGGATTCCCCCATCGTTGCTTCCAACGCACTACGTTCGAGCGGCTACGACAGGTGGTGGTAAATCGAAGTCACTGACCAACGACAAGCTCTCACTCTACGACCAGGCTGACGGCCCGATTATTCTGATTGATGCGAAAGGCGACGGACTCTGTGAGGACTACATGCGAGCCCACGCCCACCGATTCGGCGTTGACGATCTCGACGAAAACGTCCTACACTTTCCGATTCCGGAGGTCCTTCCCGGGTTTGCGTTCTTCAATATCGGGCGCCAACTCGAGAACGGGGTTCGGCGTGTCGATGCAGTCCAGAACAAGGCGGATCACTACGAGGAGATTCTGAAGATGGTGATGGGTGAAGAGCGCTACGAGCGAGCGGTTGTCGCGCCAACGCTCATCAAATACCTCATCAAGACACTCTACGACGACGAGTATGGCCGCGAGAACGGCCGCTATCGCGAGAGTGTCGATTACTTCGCTCACGATCAACTCGAGTACGTTGTCGACCAACTCTGGCATGCTGGCCCGCCGAACCCCGTGGATGATGCAGCACCACGCTCGAGCAATGCACAGGTCCAGCGACGGCTCGACCGCCAACTACAGCTCGACCCAAACACGTTCGCGACTGTAATGGGGGGTGTCAGTAATCGTCTCGACTATATCTCACAGGACGAGCATCTGAGACGAGTCTTCAACAACACCGAGTCGCAGTTCGACTTCCGCGATGTTCTCGATGATCGCAACGTGATCCTGTTCGACCTCGGCGGGCTTCGAGATGAATCTGCAAAGGCGATGACCGGCGTCATACTGACGGAGCTATACAACGCGCTGCGAGAGCGTAGTGACGATATCCAACAGAAGCCGGACGACTACGTGGTCAACCTGATCATCGACGAGGCCTCGAGTCTGGCTGTCTCTGACGTAATGAACACGCTGTTGGAGAAGGGACGAAGTTTCCGGCTCTCTGTTGGCCTCTCACTGCAGTTCCCTGAGCAACTCGACGTCAAGGGCGGTCGCGAAGTCTATCTAAATGTTCTCAACGACGTCGGCAGTCCGATCATCGGCAAGATCGCCGTCGACAACGAGATCGCGAAGGTGATGGCCCATGAGGATATGGATCCCGTCGAGTTCGCCAATCGAATTCGGTCACTGCCACGTGGCGAATGGATTGTTCGACTACCGAGTCCAACGTTCGGCGAGACTGGTCCAGAGCCGTTCAGTCTGGCACCACTCCCGATTCCGTTTGGCCACCCCGAGAGCGATACCCCGCTGACCGCTGCTGAAGAGCAGGCGTTTCAGAACGCACTCGAGCGAATTCACGAGCGAGCAGATTCAGAGTACGGTGTGGTGACGGATTCACCGCCAACCAGTCAAACACCGTCTACTGTTCGTGAAACGTTTGAGTTAGGATCCGACGATCTCGACGTTGCGCTCGCAAACGCTGTCCGAACGATTCAACACCAACAGGGCGTTCGCGAGGCGAACGGATGGGTTCCTGTGCAGTCGGTGGATCAGACGCTTCGAACACGATACGAGGCTGCCGATGCATCACCACCATCAATCGAAGAGCTTGGAGCAATCCGAGACCGATCCCGATTGCTCGAGGTCACGCTTGATCAGGATGATGGGGAGATCGTCGTCCGATTGACCGACGACGGTGAAGCGGTAACTGAGCCGGATACGGGTGATGTGCGGTCCTCGGGAAGCGATCTGCACGATGAGTTGTTGTTCGCTACCAAGCGAGAACTCTCACAGGTGGATTTCGATGTCACGATATTCACGCAGGATGGAAGCGAGAAACCCGATGGCCGGGCGGTTCATCCCGACTGTGAGCAGATCTTCGATATCGAGGTTGAGTCAACGACAGTCGATAAACCGGTGAAAGTCCTTCGAAACTTCCAACGGGCTCGAGAGGCTGATCACGTTCCATTGTTCGTCGTTACCACTACTGAGGGCGGTGACGATGAACTGCAAACTGCAGCCCGTCTCGAGGATATCCTCACATCGCCAGTCAACGAACTCGAATCCGGGGAAGTACGGTTATACACGACTGATTCGCACATCACGTTCGATGGTGGTGCAAACGTTCGAGATGGTGTGACCGCAGTTCGACCGGCGACTGGTGACTCGAGACGTTCTGTGTGGACTCAGGACAGGGGTGAGTATCGTTTGAGCGATGGACTAGGTACTGAATTTGTGACCGTCTCGTCACTCGAGTCGCTTTCACGAAGCGATGTGCCTGCCGTGTATAGCTATGATCGAGCCACCGATGAGTACGTTGTCTACGAACCGAGCAAACGCCACCGCTACGACAGCAAATCTGCGTTCGAACAAGAGTGGGTGTCGATCCGAGAGCCGTTCGTTCCTGAGACAGTCACATCGACAACGGATGCGCCTCTCGAATCGTCTGTAATTGCCGTCCTCGAGAGGGACAGTAACTCCATGCAGATCTACCGTGATGGGCAGCGACGTCCTCTCGATTCTCTCGTCGATGTGATGAACTCGCAACCCGCTGAGTCTTGTCCCGGCCCTGCTGAAGTAAACCAGTCTGAGACATCTGTCCTGCCTGTTCTTTCAGAAAGTGACCGGGAGCAATCCACTGCTGCTTCTTCGACGGAGCAACCCGAACAGAGTCCATTAGATGGCTCACAAGATGTCGATTTCGGGACCTTCGTCGAGGACTGCCTTCTTCAACAGGAAGGTGCCGAAATTGCAAAGGATGATCTCTACACCGCCTACGAAGCGTGGGCAGGCACGCACGACCATGAAACGTATGCGAAGTCCTGGTTTGGCCGGAAGCTGAGCGAGCATGTTTCGTATGACGAATATCGTCCGACACGGGACGGTGAGCGCGTACGTCACTATACTGGTATTATGCTCTCATCCTATGGGCGAGACTTCCTCGACTGACCCATGATAGTACCTACCAGAGATAGGGAACTCTCCATCCACAATCAGTGCCGTCCAGGCATTCTGGGGGCCGGGGAAATGCCTGGACAGGGATGTCCAGGGAAAAACCGCAAGACTGCGTCGAATGTCCAGGCAAATTCGTGGACAAAACCGACTAGTATAGAAGGGGGTTTCCCCGTCGGTCAGGGCAGTCGAAATCACGTAAGAAAGTTCGGTGCCTCGAGGGTTTTCTCGACTCCGTCAAAGCCGGAGAGTCAATGCAGATGGTGACTAAATATGAATAATCAGAATGAAGATAAATTCGACATCGAAGCGATCCCAGACGAACTAGCCGAACGCCCACAGTGGATCTGTTGGCGGGCAGAAGACAGGGATGGAAAGACAACGAAGGTGCCAGTGGATCCAACAACTGGAAGCTTTGCGTCGACGACCGACGACCGAACGTGGACGACGCTGGAGCAGGCACTCGAGTACGTGGTGACTGGTGCTGATGGCATCGGCTTCGTCTTCACCGCGACGGATCCGTTGGTCGGTGTGGACCTAGACGACTGCCGCGATCCCGAGACAGGCAAGCCACTCGAGCCAGCGCCGTCGATCATCGACCAATTGGATTCGTTCACTGAGGTCTCGCCGTCGGGAACGGGGTATCACGTACTCCTCGAGGGTGAGCTTCCTGATGGGCGAAATCGACATGGGACGCTCGAGATGTATGATCACGCTCGCTTCTTTACCGTGACCGCAGACCACGTCAGAGGAACGCCGATGTCAATCAACGAGCGACAGGAGGCACTCGAGGCGGTTCACGAGGAGTTTATCGTGTCCGAGGTCAGTGATGGGGCTGACACTGTCGAGGCTAACCCACCGGTCACTGAGAGCCGTCAGCAATCACTGGCACTCGAGGACGAGGAACTCCTCGAGAAAGCGAGGTACGCATCGAACGGTGAGAAGTTTGATCGACTGTGGCGTGGTTCGACTGCTGGATACGACAGCCAGTCGGAAGCCGATATGGCGCTGTGTTGTTTGCTGGCGTTCTGGACGGGTGGTGACGCTGCTCGAGTCGATCAACTGTTCCGACAGTCGGGACTGCTTCGAGACAAGTGGGACGAGGTCCATTACAGCGACGGTTCAACGTACGGTGAGAAGACAGTCGAGCGAGCAATCGCGAGTACGGAGGACGTCTACGATCCCTCGAGTGGAAACGAGACAAGCACTGGAGGAGGGCAGACGACGGCTGCACA
Organism: Natronolimnobius baerhuensis; assembly: GCF_002177135.1. NCBI lineage: Archaea > Methanobacteriati > Methanobacteriota > Halobacteria > Halobacteriales > Natrialbaceae > Natronolimnobius > Natronolimnobius baerhuensis. The sequence continues at coordinate 29,341 of NZ_MWPH01000005.1, read as the reverse complement.
GGGCAACAGCCAGGATGGACCCACATCGACGACTGAGCGGACTGTGAGCGGCACTGACGGTGCGCGGGCAGCCTATCTCGCCGAGAAGAATCAACTCTTGAGCGAGCGTGTGTCTGCTCTCGAGGCGACGCTCGAGCAGAAAAACGCCCGTCTCGAGGAACTCGAAGACGAGAACACAGCACTTCGAGAGTCTCTTGAGAATTGTGCAGAACAATTCGAGGACTGTGATCAGTCTTCGAATTTCAAAGAAGCTACTGATGATAGAGACACAATTTGGAAGCGTATGAAGAAAACCATTTCTCGCTGAGATTGTTCACATTCTCCTGCAATGACCTGTGGACTATGGTTATTTGGATAGAGAGATGGGAACAACCCACATGATGGAGGATAATTCCTTATCACGACGAAGAGTATTAGCCGCTGTCAGTGCAGTAACATCGAGTACAATTGTGTCTACAACGGGAACAGCACAAGAACGAGATCCTGACGAGTTTGATAGACCTCGAACAGTTATCGATAACGGTATTGAGTTCATTCAATGGGATTGTTCAAGAGCAATAATCGATACAAATGATATCGAAGTTGCATCGATTGCTGTCCACACCCATCATTTAGGCTATGAAGCTGATTACTACGACGAACCCTCGGAACTCGATGGAACAATAGAAATCATCGACTTTACCTTACCAATTGATGTGCGTGTGACTGATCATTATCCTGATTTCGAGCCGGAGGAGGGCTCGATCATAATCAGCGGTGTCGAGGTTTTTGATAGAGCTAACCAACGGCTGGCCAATGTTGGGTGGCCAATCAATGAATGGCGTTGTCGAGAGGTTCGAGATAGTGACCTTGACCTCACAGCGATTCGTGGTCTCGACGAAATTGAGTACGAGTACGAAGTGATTTCAAGATAACTTTGCACATTTACTTAGTCTAGAGGTGCCCTTGGGCAGTATCTTTCCAAAAGAGAGAAGAGTTCAGTAATAAGCGTAACTAATCAATTAAAGATTCACAGTGCCGGCAGACAACATGAGTATTGGCTCCATTTGTGCCGAACTGTTTTACCGACGGAAAGCAATTAGTTGAGTATGGGAGTCTACGCTGATGACGTAAACGAATTTGCTCGCACTGACAACGAAGACGAGGAAGGTGACCGGCCGCCGCTCGGCGAACGACTTCGAGGACTTGCCAGCGAACTTGATGTCGATTCGGTCGCTGAGGTCCGTGAACTGCGCGAACGGTCATGAAGCTCTTTCTCGATACTAACGTATTCATCGCCGCAGTGACTGACGAACCAGATAGTGGAGCGGTAGCTGCTGATCTCCTTGATGGAGGCCACGACTTCCTCACATCAACGCTTAATCTCATGGAATTACGATCAGTCCTCACCAAAAAGGAACGCCTCGAGTTATCGCAGGCTGAGGCAATTCAAGACGAAATCACCGCTGATGTCCGAGTTGTAATTCCTGATGCATCCGATATGATGGACGCCAATCGATTGCAGCGTGAAACTCTCTTGTATCCCCTTGATTGCTCGATTCTTGCCTGTGCACAGGGCCATGACGCTGATCTCCTTTCGTTTGATTCGGAATTGCAAGAAGCGGGTGCACTCAATCCCCAAGATTGTATCTAAGTATGGTGTAGAAGGTGAATTCCATGAGCTCAAACGCCAATCAGAAAACGGATCGGGCTGACAGACATATCGATCCTGATCGTTTGGCGCGACGGCTCGACGCGATTGACCAGTGGGTAGCGCACATCAATTCGACCCCTGCCCCAGAATGGGGTGCAGAACTGAACAGTTTAATCAACTCACAAGTTAGCGGGGCAGAAGCACTTTCAGAGGCTCGAGGAGAGGATTTTCCACAATTTGATCACTTCGATCCAGACGCAATTCGCGCAGCGGGTCAGTCAACTGATTGATCTGCAGATTTTATCGCTGCGTTTCGGGGTGCAGGGCTGTACTTCGCAGGAAAGACGACCCAACGAATGGTTGCAACCGATATCGACGTTCGTGAGACCGAAGCCATGATGATTATCTACGCGCTCGAACCAGCGCTGACTGTTGGTCGGACGCATGATCCGTTCTTCGAGCATCTGTTTCCAGATGTCCACGATCAGATGGATCTTTCTTCGCTTCAAGACATGGAAGACCTGGAAAACGAGGTCAATACAGTACGTGACATTGAATGAGTCAGTAACCTACGACTGAAGTCGTGGGCTTCCTCCTTGTATTTCTGTGAGTCGATTTCCTGCCAGGTCTTTCTTGACGCAGTAGTATGCGGCGCTGTCGCAAGTAGGGATAGGAATTATAATTCTGTGGGTACAACGTATGTACGAGTGAGTGACCAATGGGAACAACGCGAGTCAACTTTCGGCTTCCAGAGGAACTACTCGAGAAGGCCGATGTTGCGGCTGAAATAACACATACAAACCGTACAGAAGTCATCAAAAAGGCACTACAGCAGTATTTCGAAGAGGTTGAAGATGACGAGCGGTTTAATGAAGCACTCATTGAACTCTATCTTGATGAGAAAATTGGATTCGAAACCCTGAAAGAGTTCGTCGGTCGGCAAGATGCTGAAGCCGTTCAGGCTTCGAAAGCTGTTCTTGAACAGGGAGATGACCTAGCAGACGAACTTGCAGATCTCGAGTGACAGGGTCAGGAATGATCGTCATCGATACAAGCGCGTTCATCTCTTTAGCCACAGCAGACTCAGTAGAGATGGTTCTCGAGGAATACGATGTCCAGACAACCGAGACAATACTCGAGGAATTGGTGGAGACAGCAGAGTATGACGATGTTCACGGTCGCGCAGCAACGTCTGTTCTCGAATTGAAGCATGAGTATACTATTCACGACACCTCGGAGCCAGCACTCGAGACGTCTCGAGTCGATAGTGGCGAGGCCAGTTGCGTCACCCTCTGTCGAGAACTTTCAGCGGATTTTTTGATTACTGATGATCTCAGAGCGTTACCTGAACTCCAGAACCTGACCGATGCACAGGTGGCGATTTCACCGATTATGCTGAAAGCATTGGTCAAACGGAACCGACTCACAGAAAAAGAGGCAAAGGGGAGGGTCGAAACACTGGCAGAAAATCGTGACTGGCTAGAATCGCCGATTTACCGGCGAGCACAAGATTTGTTTTCTGCGTAGTTCATATCTCGGTCCTTGTTTGTGAGGAAGTCTCATTGCACCCTTGTCTTCAACACAGGAGAGCCCTTTTATGCGGTTATGGACTGCCCTTCATGTGGTGGGTCGGTCACGCTCGAGACTGGACCGGACCGGCCGCTTTCGACATCAGTTGCCAGCGCTATTCTTGCGGCCGATGAAGATGAGCAAATCGTGATCACACAGAATTGTTGGAACTGTGGATGGTGCGAAGAACGCTACATTCGAGTTGAGTCACTCGAGACGGCCGAGGGAGATGATGTGGCCATCAAGCGAGCTGCCCTCATTGACGAGATCACCGATGAACTCACAGCCATCGATAGTCTGGCGACGCTTGAAGATGCTCGTGCTGAAATCCGCCGACAGCGCCGGCTCGAACCATCTTCGAAGGAATCTACGGACAAGACACGCAATAAGTAGGTATGACCGATAGCGACGCCCTCTACAACGTTCGTGAACGAACAGGGAATCCCGAACACGCATCGGTTAGCGACGTGATTGACCTCGTGTTCGAGCGGGCGCAGAATCCTCGAGAGAATCACCAAGATGCTCATTTCGACGAGGCGATGTCGGCCATCGTCGACAGATACGGGACGGAACCCGCCCGCACAGTTATCCATCGTATTCTCGTTGAACACCATCCGTTCCGTACCGCCACAAGTGGCCTCGAGATGCGCAACGTCGACGGCGTTCATATCGGAACGACGGCTGGCTGGTTCCTGAGGGAGCTGAACGCGCAGCAAGACGACTGAGACGCGTTTTGTGAAATCCTTTGGCCGCTCGGATCCCACGACTACGTGAGCCTGCGTCTCGCTGGTTCCCGTTTGCTTTGCTTACGAGAAAGTCATTGTGACCCTCAATACTGCGCTCGAGCGATGGGGCATCCAGATAGAGCGGGCTGACTGGCGACCTACGGCCGAGGTAAAGGCAGATGGCCACATCTCCTTTGCGGACGCTCATGGCGTTGCACTCGCCCACGAGACGGATGGGACACTCATCGCTGGTGCTGATGACGACTTCGAGACCCTTCCAATTGAGATCGACGTCGTTCGATTTCGTGAGGGTGGTGTCTAAGCAGTCAAGTGGATCGTTTAACAGAACTAGTAGAATTCCGATCTATTCTTTGTGTGAAGCTGATTTGATCGATAGCTCAATAATTGCCCCAGCCTCGAGTTCCGTCTGATCCAGCAGTTGGAGAAATTGGTCACCCTCTCCGCCACTCAGCACACGAGCTCTGACGGTCTCCTCGGACTGCTCGAGTTTCGCATCAATGTCATCGAGTCGAGCGAGGAGTTCAGCCTCGAGCGACTGTTCTTCGAGTGAGTCCGTTTCTGTAGGAAGCGTCTCAGTGTCAGATGCCACAGCAGCGGAGTCTGTCGACGCGTATGGGTCTACCGCAGTCCGGGCAAACGTCGCCTCGAGGGCGTCGAGGTCGACGCCTTCGGCCTTGAGAGTGATCGGTTCGCGTCGGGTGACATCCAGTGTGGTATCAGCCTCGAGAGCGTGTTCCTGTAGCGCTTCCCACTGGCGTCTTCGAATCCGAGTTGCAGTTTCCTCCGCGATCCACCCTGGGGCATTCCAGCGTCCATCTTCGTAGAGTCGGTGGACATCCTGGTCGTTTGTTCCCCAGGTGAAACACCGATCGAAGCGACGTTGAAACCGATTGAGTGTACCACCTCTCGCGTGCTTGATCACGACTTCGATTGGAGCAAGTGAACGGACGACGTCATCAATCGTCTCGAGTGACGGATGGTTGGACAGTCGAACCGACTGTGTTGTACACTGGGTGTTCGGGACGCCGTCGTTGTTGTCTGTCGCGAGTTGGATGAACAGTGCCCCTGGGTCGTCGCCAATTGCCTCGAGCAGTCGGTGGGAACTCCCAGTCGTCGGCGACTCTGGACCGGTGATCGTCACGCCTCCGTCTTCAAGCACCTCATCAGGTCGTTCGAACACTTCGTGGGTCGTAACGCCTGGGTCGTCGTACTCGAGTGCATTGTACAGTTTGGCAGCCTGCCCGACGAGTGTAATCGGCAACTCGCGCTCGAGTGCTGTTGCAACGTGGGCGAGGATCGTTGCATACTGAACGCCGGTGAGCGAACTCGTCGCGACCACGACCTGTGATCCAGCAAACGCACGCTCGAGCACTGTCTCGAGTGACTCATTAAGAGCGGTCGTATACTCGTCGTCGCTCGAGACGTTTAGCAACACACAGTCGATATCGAACGGATACGTGGTCTCGAGTCCGGGATACCCGGCACACGGTCGCGTCGTGAAATCGCCGGTGACAAGGAGGTATTGGTCACCAGTAAAGGGGTCATCACTCGAGTTCTCGTCGCGAAATCTGAGTACGAACCCAGCTGCACCAGGCGTGTGTCCGGCCGGGATCGGTCGAACCTCGAGCGTGGGGAGGATCGACGTCCACTCGTTGATTGGGTTGAGCGCCTCGAGTGCCACCGAAATTTCGCCAAGGTCGTTGTCCTTCTGGGCTTCGGGGAGTGCCTGCTCGAGGATTGATGCTGTTGCTGGTGATGTGTAAATTGGGGCGCTGTGGTGAACGTTTCTTGCCAGCGTTCGGTAGTGGTCGATGTGGGCGTGGGTAAGCAAAATGGCGTTCAGATACTCGTCGTCGGCGAGCATGGATTCGACGTCGACATTGTCGCCAGCATCGACGAGAACACACGCACGCGTGCCATCCTCGGCAGTAAAACGCAGGAGCGTCGACTCGTTGCCGCTGTGAACATTCGCATGTTGATAGGAGACACGCATACGTGGGGATAGCTTCTATTCAGAGTTGCATGAAGTTCAGCTTTTACGTTGGATGGATTAGATATATGGGGCTGTCAATCGCTCTCTGGCAACCAGTGCTTCAGTAGTGCGTTTTGAAGGGGATGAGAAGATCCATTGATTTAATTAATATTTTGTATGATCTGCGTGCTGAATACGCAGCGCGTACGTTCCAAGGACAAGACCGAATAGTATGCGATGTACACTCCAATAAGAATATCTGCGTAGCCGGATTTGCCATGCACATGTCCAGCGATGGGGATGACCTCTACTCCGTGTTCATCGATTACGAACAGAAGCGTAATTTCTCGATACACGATGTGAGCCACGATCGGGTGATGCAAACGACTGCGCAGAACGACTTCGAGATGCAGAAGCGGACACTCAAACATATTCTCAAAGATCAGGAGTTCAACATCCCAGAATACCAGCGCTCGTACTCTTGGACGGAACACCAACATCGGCAGTTCTGGGACGATATCCGGCAGTTCGTGAATGCCGATCTCATCACCGACGAGGAGAACGTCTCGGACGTGTTCTTCAGTACGATGTACTTCGCAGTTGACGCCGACAGCGAAGTCTACGACGTCATTGACGGTCAACAACGACTCACCACGACACACATCCTCCTGCGGGTGATCCTAGAACATCTCCAAGAGATAGAGAAAGCTGCCATCGAAGAGGATGAACTGGCAGACCTCTGGGAATGGGAGCGGAACACGATCGAGGAACTATTGTACGTTGTCGGGGATTATGGACAGCGCGAACCGAGACTGACGTTGAATAAACACGACGCGGAGTTCTTCGACGCCCTTATCCAGGGGACGGAAGCACAGATCGACTACCTGACCTCCGATCTTGAATTCGATATCCACGGCAACAATAGCAACGCAATTCGTATCTCCAGATGCAGAGAGCGGTTCGGCATCACCACCGATGAGTTGGGCGAGCTAGACGTCGCGGATTCGCTTCCATCGAACCGATTCTTCCGATTGTATGATTCCCACGAGAAGCTCCTGAGTGCCTACGAGTTCTATCATAAGAAGATCAAGACGATAGTTGACCGAGCGGATACGACCGATGACATGGTACGAGCGCTGCTCAACGTAAGCCGATACCTCCAGCATGCGTTTCATGTCGGTGAGTATGTGATACGACAGGCGGAAGCTGATTTCCGGATGCAGATCTTCGAGATTTTGAACGATAGGGGCGTCGAACTCACGAAGATCGACCGGATCCGGGCCGCAGTCGTCAACGCGTTCTACGATCCTGAGGATGGAGACAATTACATCAGGAAGTGGGAATCGATCGTTTCGGAGTTCGGCGGCGATGACGGGCGGATCGACGATTACCTGTCGGTGTACCTGACAACGGTGGACGCTGATGTCGATACGATTGGCGACGCCAGCGACGAACTCACGAATGCCTTCGATACCCGCAAACTCGATGGTAAAGCTACACCCCGCCTAGAGGATCCGGAGGACGCAAAAGAGTTCATTAGCAGGGCAGATGAGTTGGTTGGATATTACAAACAGATCACAGACCCCGATCTCGACCGAGGCGACCTGCAGCTCGCGGCGCATAAACAAGAGATCCAGGAGATACTCATCCGGCTGAACGTACAAGGTATGGATCAGTGGCGGCCGCTGGTGTTAGCGCTGTACTTCCATGCAGATGCGAACTCGGAGGCTGACGCTGCTACCCTGTACAACGTCCTCGATGCTATCGAGAAACTCAATTTCCGGCGTCTCCTGGTCTCCGAGAATCCCAATATCTTCAGTAATATCTTCATAGAGGCTGTCGATGAATTCGAGCTCTCACCACTGGGCGACACCGGGCTGGAGAATGAACTTGATAGGACACTCATCGAGTATCTGATCGACCATACTCGTTCTGAGGCTGCGTCACTATTCGGTGATCGGTTCATCAATCTTGCTACACAGGCTCAGGACTGGAACACGAGATCTACGAAACTCCTCTTCGGTCGGATAACTCATGAACACTACCGGAATAGTGGCGGGAATCTCGAACGGACCCTCGATATGAGTGGTATACATATCGAGCACGTGTTGCCACAGACACCCGTGACTGATAGTACCGAGCCCGTCTGGCTTCCGAAGTTCTTCCCTCCCGAGAGTACGGAAGAGGACCTTGTCGAGGCGGTTGATCGCTACTTGGAACTTGAACACCGCAAGCGAACGGAATCAGAGGCGGACCTGAAGGAGAACGAAGAGAAAGACCGGGCAAAAATCGAGGAGTACATCAAACAGCGATTCATCGATGATCTTGGGAACTTCTTGCTCCTCGGCGAAGGTGACAACATCCGAGCGAGTAATCGCCCACTTTCGCAGAAACTCCCTCAATACTACAATCACGTCGACGAGTTCACGAGCATCCATCCGAATCGGTATTTTACGCCAGACGAGGGGCCGACCGACCGTGACGAACTTGAGAATCTGCGTGCACAATACGAAGCGAAACACAACGATGCGACACAGAGAACGAAGATAGACGAGGATCTAAAAGAGGAGTTCAACTCCCTATGGACGCACGCGACCATGAAAGACAGACGTGTCGAACTGCTACTGGACATTCTGGAGACGCTACGATTCGACGCACTCGAGGACGAATTCGGGATGGAGACAAGCGAGGAAGAGACCCACGAAAAGGTCCGAGAGCTGACTGACGAAGTGTTCGAGAATCGGATCTCTCTCCAGTCCTTGTGAACTGTCTGTCGTTGTTCTTGAAGCGAGTGGGACATCGCGTAATGGTGGTTGTTGACGCGCCGAAATCGTCCACAAAGCTGCTGCGGGTTCTGTTCGCCTACGGGTCTCAAAGATGTAGAGTGACAGCACGGACTGAAAGGAGATCGGTTCCATCGGGGGAGAAAAGGAAGTCGTCGACTCCGTTCCGTCCCGCAAGGGAACAGCTCTCTGAACAGAGCGTTCGGCGCAACATCCATCCTCTGTATGCAGCACGACGCGCGAAACTGATCACGACTTGAGGATTTCAACAGATCCAGGTGAGGCTATCTGTCCCGATCTGATAACTTCGTCGACAGACGATCAAGCCGTTCCTGTGCAGACTCTTTGCGAGACTGTGTAGCATCAGGACGATATTCGGCGTCACAGAACTCGCCTGCTTCAACAGCAATCTCGAGAACGGCCCCCTCGTGCTGAGCCTCTGGTGGCAGCTTCGTTACGTCGACGTCTAGTTGATCGACGGTCTTGCCGTTCTCCTCGAGTAAGAGCACTGCTGTTTGTCCGTCGACGATCCGGTCAAGCGTCGCAATGTAGGTCTCGGTCATTAGCCGACTAGTGGTGCTGTAACCACGTCAATCGGGTGGGTGAGCGACGCTTGTGTATCGTCATCAGCTGGTTTCTCCTCGAGGAGATCCGTCGCATCAGTCGAGAACTCGTGTTTTGACTCGAGGGCAACGTCGTTCCCGTTAGTCGTGAGCACAATATCGCCGTGGACGGCGGTCCAGTAGGTCTCGATTCCGCGGTCAGCAAAGTCCTTGAGGACCTCGTCATGTGGATGGCCGTACTGGGAGTCGTATGCACTCGAGATGATCGCCACGTCTGGAGTTACGTGGTTCATGAACGGCGTTGTTGAGGACGTCGTCGAACCGTGGTGGCCAGCCTGATATGCATCTGCCTCGAGGCCATCACTGTGTGCGTCGATCATTCGTTGCTCTGCGTCGGCTTCTGCATCACCCGTAGTGAGATAGGAGAACTCACCAAATTTAATGGTGAATGCGACACTGTTGTAGTGCAGATCTGAATCCGAGTCACCTTCTGGTGGGTTGAGGACGTCGACGTCTGCATCACCAAACTCAAAGTGGTCACCGTCTTCGACAACCAGGAGTTCAACATCGTACTCTTCGACGGCGTCGAGATATCGCTCGTACGTCTGGCTCGTGTGTGCGACGCCGGAGTCATAGGCTACGCCAATTCCATCGTGTTCGGTTTCGTAGTGTGCGATGATTTCGTCGTGCCCGCCGATGTGGTCGGCATGGCCATGTGTTGCAACGAGATGATCGATTCGGTCGACATCTTGGTCCTCGAGATACTCGATCACACCGGAGCCTCCTTGACGCCAATCGCCGGAATCGATGAGCATCGTCTCACCGGCGGGGCCGATCAGAAGCGTGGCATCGGCCTGGCCGACATCGATGTGATGAATCTCGAGATCACCGTCGACATCAGGGTCAGTGTCTGAGCCGGGTTCATCCGCTTCGCTTTCGTCGGTCTCCTCTGGATCGGCTTCGTCTCCATCGGTTGTTGTCTCGTCTTCAGAACCAGTTTCGTCGGCATTCTCGAGGGCATCATCTGCTTCGACTGTCGGGTCATCAGTCTCTGTTCCAGTCTCAGTACAACCCGCGAGGATGAGCAGTGCTGCGACGAGAGCGATTAGGAGAAGCCGTTTCATTGCTTGTGAGGTTCGGTCGCCACTATATGACCGTTCGGTTTCTATAGGCGGTACAGGACGAGAACCCCGACCCTTGAGGTGGGGGTTGTTGACAATAGTAGATACTGCGGCTGAAAATTTGAAGCGTCCCTAAGTCTATGAGGAGTTCTTAGATGAAATATATCGAAGAACGGCTTCTGTCATAGCTCTGCTTTGTATCCAGAAGGACTTAAGGAAGACCACACTCGGTATGCTTTTCTCGGTCCTACTACAAACCATAATCGTCAGAGGCACTACCACCCCGCTGACATTCTGCTGTCTCGGTTTTGCCCTGCAATTCGATATAATCCGTGAGAAGTACGGTATAGGACCCAGATAGTGAACTCAGAAATATCTGTCTCTCTTTATTAGTTAGAGTCCTGTATCTCAGTGATATTGATCAACGCGTATCCCGATGTATCATGCATGTTGGTGAGTGACTTCTCTTGTTCTCTGAGTTTCTCGTCTATCTTTTCTATTGGTGTCGGAGAGTCTCCCGGTTGTAGATTCATGATGAAACCTCCGAACATGAATAGTGCCCGTTCGTAATCACGTGCCTCTCCGTCTGGACAGGTCTGGTTGAACTTTCGACAGAATTCACTGTATTGGGATGGACTCTGACTCGCTTGTCTATACAACTGCTCTCCGTCTCCGCGGATCCTCCAGAGATAAACATAGGCGTTCCAGACTCGTCGGTCGTAGATCGGGAACTTCGCAGAATATTGATTTGGAGGCACTGTCTAGTTGAGCCAGTTTGAGAAGTGAGCAGGTCGTTGAGTTAGTTTGGAACAATGCTTGCAGACCTGCTCAGCGAGTCTTACGACGCGGATTTCAAAGAAACTTGGGAGAACGAGCGGACGGCAACGCCCGTCAGGGCGTTTGCCGTCCGCCTCCATGCCACCGGTTGTTCACTTTGTGAGACAACAACTATTCTCGCTGAATTAGGCGTTGAACGCTCTCATGGCGCAGTTTGGAATTGGGTACATCGGCTGGCTGATATCGTTCCTGGCCCGCGGAGGGCGAAGCCCTCGCGGGTCGCGGTTGACGAGACCGCTGTCAAAATAAACGGCGAATGGTCTTGGTTATACGCTGCAATAGACCTCGATACAAAGTTGATTCTCGACGCTCAATTGTTCGGACGCCACGGCACCGATCCGGCGGCTGCGTTCCTGCATGGACTCCGCGAGAAACACGATCTCTCCGAGGCGGTGTTTCTCGTTTATCAATTTGGCAATCGGACTGCCATTGCGCGGTTAGGTCTGAACGGTCGGGTTGACTATACCGACCGAAACCTCATCGAAAAGTGGTTTCACACATTCAAAATGCGCGTCGACCGTTTCCATAACTCATGGTGGGCAGTCGGCGGAGCGCTCGCAAATAGATTGAACAATTTGTGCATTACTACAACCGACAGAGACCGCATCAATCGCTCGATGGACGAACGCCGACTGAGGAGGTGCTAAACTAGACAGTGAAGAATAGAAAATATTATGACACTATATTTGGAATGGTGTGTATATAATGAGTTCAGCAGAGTCTCAGCATCGAAAGCCGACGCAAAATGGATCGTGGGACGACATCCACGATTTGCCACCGAGCGCTAAACTCGTCGCAAAGGTCCTCGAGTACAGTGGCACGATGGCCCAGAAACAGATCGCCGACGAAACACTTCTACCGGCCCGGACAGTTCGCTATGCCCTGAATAGACTTGACGAGAAGGACGTCGTTGACTCCTGATTCTCGTTCTCGGATGCCCGCAAGCGCTTGTACAACCTCGATATAGAGTAGGGCCTCGCTCTTCGCTGTACTTCTACGGTTATGTGTGGATTAGACAGTCTCCGATTTCGCCAGAACGCTGGGCGGCGATCTTCCGGTCGTGCGCCAACTCATCCTCTACGAACGTTGTGAATACCTCGGCTATTCATCGACACTGATGCTATCGTCGCCACTGAAAGTCAGTGCACACCCAATCGCACGAAGGCAGCGCGGTTCGGAGTGAACGAAGTGAACGAGAACCGCGAAAACGCGAACGGGGAGGAACGACCCGTGAACGAGTGAAATGAGCGAGAACTGCGGAAGTGCCAGTGGTGTGTAAACAGTTTCAGTTGTTACTATAGAACGACTGGCCGAAGACGCACGGAAGAGTCACCAGTAATGTCCACTGTTACAAGAGACGCTCGCTACCGCTACACAACCGAGGTGCGAATCCTCGCTAAAGACGAATACTCGGCGCACTCAAGAGGCTTAAGAGGCTCGTCCTCGTAGGCGTCGGTAATGGGTCAGAGTCTCCTCAAAGTATTGTTTGGCGATCCATTTGCGGTAATGAATACGATCGGCTTACTCGCGTTCGCTCTCGTCGGTTCATCCAAGGCGATCCGCGAGGAATTCGACTTGCTTGGGATCACCATCGTCGGGTTGGCGATGGCATTTGCCGGTGGCGCGACGCGCGATATTCTCGTGACGCGGGTTCCGTTAGCGCTTCAGTCCCCGATCGAAATCAGTCTGGGACTGCTCGGCGTTGGCCTTGCGATTACACTGAGCATCGTTCTCACGTCACCGGATACGCATCCAATCACGCTTCTCGCGGATGCGATCGGACTCGCCGCGTTTACGACGACCGGGGCGATCGTCGCTACCGAAGCGGGTGTATCGGCGTTTGGAGTCGTTACTATTGCAACGATAAACGCAGTCGGTGGTGGTGCAGTCGCCGATATCCTGCTCGATCGCTCCCCGTTCATTCTCTTCGACGATTTCTACGCGAGTTGTGCAGTGTTAGGCGGGTGCGCCTACTTTCTCGCGACGGTTGTCGGCGTCTCCGGGGGCACCGCTGCCGGACTATGCGCGGTTGTTACTGTGCTCACGCGGTTAGCTGCGGTCACCTACGGTTGGACTCTCCCGACAGTACAGGGATTAGGACTCGTCGAGCGATGATCCGTAGCCTCCTGTGAATATACGCAGCACATCGGATCCGTTTTCGTCCTGCTGTACCCGCTATTCCGGCCGCATATATACCATGAAGAGGGTGAACGTGAGGACCTTCATACCTCGTCATCGAAGTAGTATGTGATGTCAACGGCACTACTGACCAACGCGGAAAATACGCGGTTGTCTGTGAGAGTGGTCCAAGCGATAGCCGCTCACGCAGACCAGAGCCCGGTGGCGATGTCTGCGGACGGTACTGCGGAGATCGCACCCCTGTACGAAACGATCGATCCGGACGCCCTGGATGCGCTATTCCAGACTGCAGCCAGCGAGGAACCGATCGGAACGGTCGAATTCGTCCACGATGGATACACGGTAACCGTCGAGAGCACCGGCGGGATAACCGTTACCGACCGATAATCGATAATCGGGACGCGTCAACTCGTAATGAGTTCGTGCTGGAAAATTTGTGGTAGAAGAGCTGTAGTTGCGACTGAACTGATTTCCACACCGGCTGCAACGCCGTCGTGCAATTAGGTGTGCATTGATCAGTCGCTAGGATATCCGTGTGCTAGCAGTCGGCTGACGAAACCTGTCATAGCGAATCCGAGAGCCCGCGCATGTATCCGATCGCGAAGAGGCGCCCCTTCGTATGGTAGCCAGGGTTCGAATTGTCCTCTCCGGCCATCGTCGGGACGTGATCCGGCCGCATCGGGACGTCTTCATCGACCGCCTCGTCGTAGGCCGCCATCGCCGCGTGCATATCCGTCGGCCCGGCATCGTGCCACGTTTCGACGAACCGGTCGGCATCCCCGTTGACGTCTCGGAAGTGGACGAAGTTGATCCGGTCACCGAACCGGCGGATCGTCGCCGGGATATCGACCCCCATCGCTGCAAAGTTCCCCTGGCAGAACGTGACGCCGTTGTATTCGCTCTCGACGACGTTCAGTATCCTTTCGTAGTTCTCGACGCTGTTCGCTACTCGAGGAACGTTCCGAACCGAGTCACGAGGTGGGTCGTCGGGATGCAGTCCGAGACGGACGCCCGCGTCCTCGGCGACTGGAACGACTTCCTCAAGGAAGTATGCGAGCGCTTCGAAGATTTCGTCGTGGCTTTTCTCGGACGCTGGAACCGTCGGTCCGCCCTGCATCTTCGCGTTATCGTAGCCGGTGGTGAGGGCGTTTCCGCGCGTTTCGACGTGCGCTTCGGTGCGCGCCCAGCGAACGCCCGCCATCCAATCGTAGCAGACGGTGGAGATGCCGAGTTCACCGCAGTTTCGAAGAAACTGTTTGAAGTCCTCGATATCCTCGTCGCGCCCGTCGAGGCCGAGCCGAATCTGATCGGTCAACGGAACGCTGCCCTCGAGCACGGAGAACTCGAGTCCGGCACTCTCGAGCCAGTTCTGTAGCTGTCGGAGTTCGTCGTACGTCCACGTCGTTTTGTCAGTCCCAATTTCCAGCGGGTGAATCACGGCGTCCGTGACGCCCATCTGTTTTGCGAGGTCCCATCGTTCGTCTGGCTCCGGAGGGAGTACTAGTGCTGGCCGTACCATAGTTCTCGCTAGTCCGGTCCACATATATGCATTCTGTTCTACAGTCACAATCCCGTTCGATTCGGTAGAATAGCCGATCTGAGCGGTTGAGATGCCGTTTGTGCCGGACCACTACTGATACGATGCGGTACATATCAGAACGCCTGGGGTGGGATGCTGCTAAAACGCGGATCAGCTCCGCGTTTCTGGTCGACGCCCCAGATCGCGAAAATAGATACTCATCGGCAAGACTGTTCGCCACGCTCGAACGCGCGACCGAGCCGATACTCGCGGCGAATTGGCTTCAGCGTACACTGTTCCGACTCCGCTCCGCATGGGCCCCATCTTGGGGATACGGGGATACCGGACTCTCGTCCGTGATTCATTCCATTGTCAGTACTCGGCTGTCCATTTACACCAGTACGAGTGTAATTGATTCGGCGTGAGTCGGATATCCCGTTTTGCTACGAAATATCGATAGAAGACGATCTGAAACCCCGAATTCGCTCCAGTCGAACGATTCACTCGTCCGGCCCCATCTCTCAACGCAACGGCTCGTCACGGCGCTGACTGCGACTCGAGCATCGACACCTCGAGAGTCGAATTCAGACTCACTGATGACGACGTTCCGTATACTGTTTCGTAGATAATTTCGGAAATCAAAATCCGCACTACTCGAGGTTAGCGCCGATTCGTAGCGAGTATCGCCCCTAACCCGGAGGATTCGACACGAGAGAACGATTGGTCACTCTTCACACTGTGACGATCCACTCTACTGACTCCGTTACACCTTCTGAACGACCCTTTGATACGCACGTACCTGTCTCCACAGTGGCTGATCACGTATGATTTATAATTCTGGTCCGATGAAGTATTACCATGGATATTGCCAATGTAAACGGATACGCCCTTTCGTCGCCAATCGAACCGGTACAGGAGCGACCATTTCACGGTGGCGTCCGACGACTACGCAAGCGCGACGTGGTGGTGGTCGTCGTCGAAACAGCCGACGGACAACGAGGGGTCGCAACTGCCGGCGCGAGCAGTTCCGCGATGAGCGAGTACTTCGACGGCGAGTCACAGGGAACGTTCGCCGACGTCGTCGATACCGCCGTCGCCGACGCCCTCGAGGGCGAGACCATCGAGGAAATCGAAGACGCCCACGCATTGCTCCGCGAGAGCGACGTTCCCGAGGGTGATCTAACGGAGGCGATCTCCGCGATCGACGTCGCCCTGTACGATATCGCGGGTAAGTACCACGGCGCACCGGTCTATGAACTGCTCGCCGACGAGTACGAATCGACCCCGACCACCGAACTGGATCTCTACGCCAGCGCCGGCATGTACATGGCGCCCGAGGGCTACGTCGAACAGGCCCGCGTTCTCGAGGAATTGGGCTTCTTCGGATACAAGTACCGACCCGGGATCGGGCCCGATGGCGACCGCCGGATCGTCGAACGGCTCGCCGACGCCGTCGACGACATCGAGCTCATGCTCGACGTCCACACCTGGTGGAAGCTCCGCGAGGGGTACGACCGCGAGACGGTCCGCGATCTCGTCGTTCACGCGGCCGAGCACGGCGCGTACTGGATCGAAGAGCCGGTCGAACCTGCCGACCATCGAGGGTACGCCGACCTCGCGGAGACGGGAGCGCCCCTCGCGGGCGGCGAGAGCGAGGCGTCGCCCGAGACGCTCGTCGAACTCGGCGAGACCGGCGCCGTCGCGTTCCTGCAGGGTGACGTTCGCCACCACGAGGGCTTTACCGGCTGTCGTGACGCCGTCGAATGCTGCGCGGGACGGGACGCCGTCGAGTTCGTCCCGCACAACTTCGGGACGTGGATCGGACTCGCTGCGAACGCACACCTCGTCGCCGCCGCTCCCGATGCGGAGCTGGTGGAGTACCCCGTCTTCGAGAACGATCCGTTGTTCGACACGGACGTCGATCCGGGCATGTACCCGTTCGATCTCGCGTTCGACCTGATCCAGGGCCGACCCGAGATTTCCGACGGCGTGCTGTCAGTCTCCGACGAGCCCGGATTAGGCATCGAACTAAACGTGGACGTCCTCGAGGAGTATCCGTTCGTGGATGGGCCGTGGACCGAATTCCGCTACGATCAGGACTAGCAGCCTCCAGATCGTACGTCCTCGTGGCGGTCCGAGTACGAACTGACTGATGAACTGAGGGCTGTCATCCGGTTTTGTTCATCTGACGGCCGGTGTCGTGTCTACGTTCCCTCTCAGGGCCGCTTTTCCTGATAGAACTCTCGCAGGACGTGGAACGCCTGCTTTTTGCGGCCGTGCTGGTCGACGACACCCTTGCGATTGTAGCCGCGCTGGTGTTCGTTCTGTCGCATTGGCGCCCTGAAGTCGAAGAGGATCCACGGCGCCATCCCGGCGATCTGGTCGTTCCCATCGATGGCCTCCGTCTGGCCGCGATAGATTTCTGCCTGGAACTCCTCGGTCCAGCGCTCGTCCTCGTCGCCGTGGTGTCCCCATTTCGCGCCGCCGCCGGTTTCCGAGACAACGACGGGCGTTCCGTCGGGGTCCTCCTGAAACTGCTGCATGTCGTCTGCATCGCCGTAGTACCAACCGTAGTACTGGTTGATCCCGACCACGTCAAGGTTCTCCTTCAGCGGATCCTTGAGCACGATGCCGTCGTCAGTGTCGTCGACGAAACACGCCGCGGTGACGAGTCGGGTCTCGTCCAGTTCGCGGACGTAGTCGGCCATCTGCGGGAGCACTTCGTTCCGGGTGTCGTCCTTGTGGTCGGTCTCGTTGGCGATCGACCAGAGGGCGACCGACGCCCGGTTCCAGTCGCGCTGGGTCACCTCACGGAGCTGCTGGCGGTACAGCTCCTGGATCTCCTCGTCGCCGAAGTTGATGTCCCAGTAGGCGGGGACCTCCTCCCAGAGGAGGATTCCCTCTTCGTCTGCTTTCCGCGCCATTTCTTCGGTGTGCGGGTAGTGTGCGAGCCGGGCGTAGTTACAGCCGAGTTCCGAGAGCCACTCGAAGCGCTCGTTGACGTCTTCGATATCGAGTGCACGCCCCTTCCCAGCGGACTCTTCGTGCAGTGCAATACCGCGGAGCCAGAGATCCTCGCCGTTGAGTTGAATATCGCCATCGACGACCTCGACCTCGCGAAGTCCAACCGCTTCCTCGAGCGTATCCGAGTCAGCCGTCACTTCGAGGGTGTACAGCCGCGGATCCGATGGACTCCACAACGTTACGTCTGTGCGAGCGAGCGTTACCTCGCCGGTAAACACGCCATCGTCGTCAGCAGTAAGCTTGAGCGAGGTATCAAGTTCGGGCAGCGACGCTGTCACCTCGGCGTCGCCTGCTGCGTGTTCGACCCACGCCTGCACGGAGACGTGAACGCTGTCTTCGGAAAGCTCGGTCTCGAGTTTGTAGTTACGGATGTAGGTTTCCGGCACTGAGACGAGTTCGACCGAGCGGTTGATGCCGCCGAAGTTGAACCAGTCCGTACTGGCGTTTGGAATCCCGTCGTCGTAGCGCTTGTTGTCGACTTTGACGACGACGAGGTTCTCGCCGTCGACCAACTCGTCGGTAACGTCGAAGCTGAACGGCGTGAATCCACCCTCGTGTTCGCCCAGTCGTTCACCGTTGAGCCAGACTTCTGCTTTGTAGTTGACCGCACCGAATTGGAGGTGCGTTTGGTCGTCGGCTGTCTCGGCGTCCCAGTCGAACGTCCGCGCGAACCAGACCCACCCTTCGTAGTGGCGGAACTCAGTGACCGCTTCACCGAAACTTGCCGGGATATCGACGGAGTAGCCATCGTGGACGTTAAAATCGACCGGCATGCCTTCCTGCTCGGAGGCACCAACTTCGTAGATCGATTTTGGCGAAAAGCCAGCCGGATTATCCTCGTCATCGTCACCGACCATATCCTCGAAGTAGCCGTCGTACATCTCGTACTGGTCGGGGATCGCTTGCCACGTTCCGTCGAGCGAGACGCTGTCCCGCGGGTACGATAACAGGTGCATCAAACTATCGTTCCGGCTAATCCGATAAAAGTATACCGGTACCAATTCACACCTCAACGCGGCGACAGACGACGCTAGCGATTACATAAAATGGGCGAGACAAGCCGGGTGAGTGCTGCGTTGATTCTAGAGCAACAACTGAAACTGTTTACACACCAATCGCATAGCCCTCGTGCGATTGGGTGTGCACTGACTTTCAGTGGCTACTATAGCTGTTACTCGAGGCGACCGGATTGGTAGAATTCCTGAAGGACGTCAAAGGCCTCTTTCTTGCGGCCGTGCTGGTCAATCAGTCCCTTCCGGTTGAAGCCGCGTTGATACTCGTTCTGTCGGATTGGTGCCCGGAAATCGAAGAGAATCCAGGGGGACATCCCAGCGATTTGCTCGAGATCCTCGAGGGCGCTTGTTTGCCCTCGATAGATATCGGCTTGGAATTCCTCGGTCCAGCGTTCGTTACTCTCGCCGTGGTAGCCCCACTTTGCACCGCCGCCAGTTTCGGAGATAACGACAGGTGTGCCCTCAGGGTCGTCCTGAAAGCGTCGCATATCGTCGGCATCGCCGTAGTACCAACCGTAGTACTCGTTAATGCCGACGACGTCGAGGTGGCCTTTGAGCGGATCATCGATGACGAGTCCGTCGTCGGTATCTTTGATGAAACAGGCTGCGGTCACGAGCCGGGTATCGTCCAGTTCGCGGACGTAGTCGGCCATCTGCGGCAGGACTTCGTTCCGGGTCTCGTCGTTGTGGTTGGTCTCGTTGGCGATCGACCACAGAATCACGGACGCGCGATTCCAGTCGCGCTGGATTAACTCACGGAGTTGCTGTCGGTACAGCTCTTGGACGTCCTCGTCTCCGAAATTGACGTCGTGATATGCAGGCACCTCTTCCCAAAGGAGAATGCCCTCTTCGTCCGCTACTCGAGCCATCTCCTCGGTATGTGGATAGTGTGCCAACCGCGCGTAGTTACAGCCCAACTCGTTTAGCCATTGGAACCGTGTTCTGATGTCCTCGCTGTCCAGTGCACGGCCCTGCCCGGCGACTTCTTCGTGCAGTGCAATACCACGTAGCCAGATCGGCTCCCCGTTGATGCGAACCTCGCCGCCGTCAACTGACACCTCGCGGAGCCCAACTCGGTCTTCGATCGTGTCACCTCTGTATGAGAGTCGGACCGTGTAAAGACGTGGATCGGATGGACTCCACAGATCCACAGCCGACTCCGGTATTGAGATCGTCCCACTGAACGCTGGCCCATTCTCGGCCTCGAGTTCGGTTTCGACTCCGAGGTCTGGTATTTCGACGGTGACTGGCTCGGATGGCTCTGACGCGTCGACCCAGGCCGATATGTCTATGTCGACAGCCCCGTCTGCAATCGTCGTCCCGACTTTGAAGTTCCTGATGAACTCTGCCGGAGTCGTGACGAGGTCGACCCCTCGGTTGATGCCGCCGAAGTTGTAGAAGTCGGTCATCTTCTCCGGCATTCCGTCTTCGTATCGCTTGCTGTCTACCCGGACGACCACCACGTTCTCACCGTCCTCGAGAGCGTCAGTGGCCTCGAAGCTAAACGGCGTGAACCCGCCTTCATGGGTGCCTAACTCGTGTCCATTCAGCCAGACTTTTGTTTTGTAGTTGACGGCACCAAAGCGCAGATGCGTCCGGTCTCCGTCCTCGATGAGCGAGCGATCGAATGTCTGTGCGAACCACATCCATCCTTCGTAGCCACGGAACTCAGGAATGTTCTCTCCCAGACTCGAGGGTACCTGCACGGAGTAGCCATCGTAAATGTTGTAATCGATCAGGTCGGCGTCGGTTGACGCCTCCGGTTCGTAGATTGACCTATGCATCATCTCGATATCAGGCTGGTCGAGGTCGTCGAAATAATCCTCGTCGTAGCCATCGTGCTGTTCGTATTGATCTGGAATTGCCTGCCAGACACCGTCGATCGAGACAGTCTCTCGAGGACCTACTAACAACTGCATCGAGTATTACATCAGTATGTAACTATAAAAAACTATGGTTATTAGATATTTATTATATCGTACCTTGGTACGGATATCGATGTCAAACGGGGCGATACCGAACGGAAAACAGCCTGATTCGCTATCTCGAGACGGGGTCAGGCTTCTGTTCTAAGCTATGTACGAGGGCGTCTCCGTTCGCCGAATTGAACAGATGGACCTGCGAACGGTCGAGAACGATATCGATCGACTGCCCAACGTTGATATCCACGGTGGGGTCGACCGACATAAGCAGTTGCTCTGTTTTTGAACTGGTCTGGTCCGTGTCATCGAGGTCAGATTCAAATGTCTGACCCGAATCTGGCGCGCGTAGATAGACCATCAGCTCGTCACCCATCGGTTGCACGACATCTACGTCAAGCGCTATCGGTTCAGTGGCGTTTGCGACGGTGCCGTGGTCTTTGGGGTAGACGTTTTCAGGACGAACCCCGAGCGTAATCTGGCTGCTATCGTCGATATCCACCGATGACGGCACGTCTAGGCTGATGCCGAATTCGGAATCAGTGAACGTTCCGCCGTCTACCTCCCCGTGGGCGAACCGCATGCTTGGAGAGCCAACAAACCCTGCAACGAACAGGTTTGCCGGCTTGTTGTAACACTCGAGCGGGGGCGCAAACTGCTGGAGGTCACCGTCGTTGATAATGGCGATCCGGTCGGACATCGTCATTGCCTCCGCCTGGTCGTGCGTGACATAGACGGTTGTTACGTCGAGTTCCTGTTGGAGTCGTTGTAGTTCAGTCCGCATGTGGACCCGCAACTTCGCGTCGAGACTTGCGAGGGGTTCGTCCATCAGGAACACCTCGGGATCCATCACGATTGCACGCCCGATGGCGACGCGTTGTTGCTGTCCGCCGGATAGTTCGTCGGGCATCCGATCGAGCATGCCGTCTATCTGGAGGATATCGGCGGCGTCTTGGACTCGCTCCTCAATTTTGTCGTCGTCGTAGTTTTTCAGCCGGAGACCGAAGTTCATGTTCTCGCGGACGGTCATATGCGGGAACAGCGCGATGTTTTGGAACACCATCGCGATATCTCGGTCTTTCGGCGGTTCGTTCGTGACGTCTCGTCCCGCGATTTCGATCGTCCCGTCGGTCGGCTTCGTCAGGCCGGCAATCGTCTCTAGCGTTGTTGATTTCCCACACCCCGACGGGCCGATGAGGGAGATGAACTCCCCGTCTTCAATATCGAGATTCATGTCGTCAACGGCGACGACGTCCCTGTACTGCTTCGTTACGTCATCTAACATTAGGTGGCTCATAGCGTACTACCTCCGTTATTTTCGTGCGTGTTGCTTGGTGCGTGATTCAGTTCGATCATCCGCGCAGTGTCCCTCCGGAGAGTCCGCTCACGATTTTCTTTTGTGCGACTAACACGAGTAGCGCGATCGGAAGGATCGCAAACAGGCTGGCTGCTGCCATCAGGTCGTATCTGACCGACACCTGCGTCTGGTAGTTCGACAATCCCCAGACGATCGGCGACCAGTCTGCTGCGGCGCCAGTTGTGAGCAACTGTGAGAAGAAGAACTCGTTGTACGCGGTGATGAACGTCAGGATACCCGCGGTGACGAGTCCCGGTGCCGAAAGCGGTGCGATAATGCGATATAGCGACCCGATCCGTGTCGAGCCGGTCACTCGTGCGGCGTCCTCGAGACCGTCCGGGATCTGGCTGTAAAACGTCGTTAGCAGCAAGATCGCAATCGGCAGTGTCAGGGTCGTCAACGGGAGTGCAACGACGCCAGGGGTACCGAACAGATCGGGCGAACTGATTCCAAGGACGCTGATATTCCCGGTGAGGAGTCGGAAGAGCCCCACGATGAACGTCGCGCCGGGGAAATACGAGAGGACGAGGATTCCGATAAACAGTATCGGCTTCCCTCGGAAATCCATCCGTCCGAAGACGTAGCCAGCGAGACTCGCGAACACGAGCACGATCATGGTCACCATCACCGCGATAACGAGGCTGTTGAATACGAACCGATGGAGTGGAACGACCTGAAACATCTCGATGAAGGATGATGGGTCGAACCCAGCGGGTACAATACCCGCATCGGTCGTCCGACTACTGGGCGTCAGTGCGATCACGAAGAGATAATAGAACGGGGCTAGCGAGATCAGCACGATACAGATCGCAGTGAAGTAAAACAGGTTGCGGTACAACGTGTCACTGTTGACGATACTGTATGAGACGAGCTGCTCAAGTTTCGAGTCGTTCCCTGATCGTTCGGTGCTCATGTTAGATCCCTCCGGTACTGGAATTGCCGTACTTGATGAGGTAGCCCACCGACACAAGACCGATCAGTATCGCCGTAATGAACGCCAGCGCTGCTGACGTTCCGTACAGGCTGCCGTTGAACGTTCCGACGACGCCACACGTCAGTGATGGAACGGTGCTACAGTTCGTCGTCGCATCGATGAGCCCGTATACGCGCATCGACATCAGCGACTTCAGCAACATCGCAATCATCAGAACGGGCATCACCTGCGGAAGCGTGATCAGTCGGAACTGCTCCCATCTCGAGGCACCCGCGACTTTCCCGACCTGGTAGAGGTTCTGATCGATCCCCTGCAACCCGGCCAGGATTATCAGTGCGATGAACGGGGCGCTCACCCAGATATCGGCGAGTGAGACGATCGCAAAGGCGGTTACACTCTCGTTGAGCGGCTGGGACCCCATCAACCCGAGTGAGTTGACGAGGTCAGTCCCAGCGCCGGCCGGAATAAAGAGGAGGTAGAAAATCATTCCTTGGACGACGATTGGGACTGCCCATGGGAGCAACACTGCCACTCGGACGATTGACCGGCCACGGTACGTTCCGTTGAGTACGAGCGCCTGTACGAACCCGAGTATCGTCGCAAACACGACCGTGACGGCCGTGAACATGAGCGTTACTGGCAGGATGCTCTGGAACGGATTGCCCAGATCAATGAATGGGCGAATCAGGACGGAGTCTCGCCCGCCAGTCACCAGTTCCGTGTAGTTTGATAGCCCGATGAACTCTCCACGGAACTGACTGAAGCTATCTGCGTACAGTGAGGTTTCTAACGTGTACAGGACGGGCCAGAGAGCCAGCACACTGAACACCAACAGTACCGGAAACAGCATGAAGTACGCGAACTGGGACTCGGTCCGGTTTTCGATCCAGTTGTTGACCGTCGCGATGGTCTGTCGGATCGTCCCTGTCGTGTTCATACTGGTCTGTGACCGCATCGATGTGCTATTGGGCATTGTCGTTCTCGATCGTTAGTAGCTGCTCCTCGAGGTCTCCCATCCCCTCTTCTGGTGATTTATCCTGTGAGAGGACGTTGTGGACCTCCTGTGCGATGATGTCTGACTGCTGGAAGTAAATCGAGGTGACTGGCCGTGGCATCGGGTTCTCGGCGGCGATTTCGTACGTGTCCATGTAGTCTCCGAAGAACGGATGCTCCTGTACGTCGTCGGACTCCAACACGGGAATCTTTGGGGGGATGTTCCCCGTTGCGTTAAACTGGAACGCCTGGAACTCGTCGGTCATCATTGCCGTGATGACTTCGACTGACTCCTCGAGCATCTCGGTGTTTTCGTTGATCGAGTAGTTGTATCCAGCCAGTTCGGAGACTGAGCCGCCGAGTCCATCGTACTCCGATTCGGATTCCTCAACGCCGTACGGGTACGGCATCAGGCCGACCTTGTCGTGGACATCATCACCGAAGTTATCCTCGCTGGCTGCCATCTGTATGAGCAGCGGTATCCCGCCGTCGTATGCGAACGATTCCCCGTTTATGAACGACTCCATGTCGACGGTAAACCGCCAGCCGAGGGACCCTTCAGGAACGATCTCGCCTGCAAAGTCGGAACTGTCGAGGGAGTGGTCGTCGTCGTGGCCGTACAGGAACGTCCTGAGCATTCGCAACGCATCATGAACTGGCTCCTCATCGACTGTCACCGGCCGATCTCCGATTGGGCCGAACAGGTGATCGCGCCCGCCGAAGTATGCGCCACCCCATTGGGACATGATCGCGTTAAACGAACAACAGGTAATCGTCTGTGAGAGTTCCAGCGGAAGCGTCAGTCCGTACTCCAACTCGTCGCTTTCCTCCATTGCATCCGCGACGACCTGTGACCACTCGGCCCACGACATCGGTTCCGTCGACCAGTTTTCTCCCTCCGGGTCGTACCCCGCCTCCTCCGCGAGATCCTTCCGGTAGAGCATTCCTCGGATGTCCATGTTTGACGGAACGCCATACAGGTCCCCATCGGGATCACGGCTCGAGTCGAGGCTTGGACCATTGAACTCACTCTCGAGTTCATCGAGTTCGTCATCATCAAGGTGGTTGTTGAGATTGACTAACTGGCCCCGCTCGATGAACGGGATCGACCAGCCAACGTCCATGGTCAGGACGTCCGGTTCCGATCGCCCCGCGTTCAGCCACTGTCTGTACTGATCGTCGATCGTGTCTAACCCCATCGTCATGACCTCGAGGGAGATATCCTCTGAAACACCCGCGTCATGGAGTGCCTGTTTGAACTCCTCGCGGTCTTCCTCGGTGGGGTAGCCGTCCTCGAGAACGGTGATCTGTACAGCGTCGTCACCATCGCCGTTACTCCCGGAACAGCCCGCGAGCGAGACTGTTGCACCTGTTGCCCCGACTGCTTGCATAACCCGTCGCCTAGAGAGACGATTGGCACTGGTATGTTCTGGCATAACCACCCGTAGCTATTCAACACTATTATTTATAGATTTGGGTGTGTCTCACATTGCCATTCCGAATAGCAAGCCTCAGCGGGCCAGTCGGGCACGAATCGACCGAGACGGTGGAACCAATATGTTTTTTACTGGCCTTCTCTCCAGTACAATACGAATGTTAGAGGGTCCCGTCGGTACCGCAATCGATCTCCTGACTGCCGTTTTCGTCCTCGCAACCATGCTGTCGACCGGCCTCGGTGTTCCAGTTAGTCGCCTCGTTGCCTCGCTCGAGCAGCGCTGGCTGGTGGTTCGCTCGCTTCTGTCGAACCTCGTTCTCGTCCCGTTGCTTGCCGTGGTGTTGATCGCAGTCGTCCCGATGGACTCGAGTTATGCAATCGGCCTTCTGTTGGTTGCGATTGCTCCTGGTGCGCCGTTTGGCCCAAAACTCGCTGAGATCTCTCGGAGCAACATCGCGTTCGCAAGCGGGCTTATGGTGTTGCTCTGTCTCGTCTCGGTCGTGACGATTCCGCTCAGTATGGCACTTCTCATCCCCGATGGGGCCGCCGTCGATCCGATGACGGTCGCACAGGTCGTTATCATCGCCCAGCTCGCGCCGCTGCTCGTTGGTCTTGGGATTCGCCGCCGGTTCAGATCCGTTGCAACGCGACTCCTCGAGCCAATGCGACGACTGTCGACGTACTCGATGCTGTTGTTGACTGTGTTGCTCGTTCCGGCGACTGCCAGTGAGTTTGTCTCGCTACTTGGCACCGGGGTGTTGTCCGTGTCGGTCGCTGTCGTCGTCGGCTCAATTGCGCTTGGCTATGCTCTTGGCGGGCCAGCAGTGGGCACGCGTGAGGCGCTCGCGACGACGACTGCCGCACGGAATATTGCAATCGCCCTTCTCGTTGCAACGACGACCTTTGCAGATACGCGGGTGCTTGCTGTCACGCTCGTTTTCGGTACTGTCGGACTCGTCGTCTCCGTTGTTACGGCTGGCATCTGGCGAACGGACGATCCCCAGTGACTGCAGGGCTGGTCTGTCCAACACGACACAGATCGAGACGATCGCGCCATCCTCGAGTCGTTCTCAGTACGGCCGCTAGACGCCGCTGAAGGCCGAAAAGCCGCCGTCGACCGGAATCACCGTACCGGTGACGAACGCAGAGCCGGGAGCGAGCAGCCAACAGACCGTCGTCGAGAGATCTTCCGGATCGCCAAAGCGGTTCTGTGGCGTGTGATCGATGATCGTCTGCCCGCGGTCGGTGTACTCGCCAGTTTCTTCGTCGATCAGCAGATAGCGATTTTGCTCCGTCAAGAAGAAGCCCGGTGCAATCGCATTGACGCGGATATCGGGCGAGTACTCCTGGGCCATATGCACTGCCAGCCATTCAGTAAAATTCGATACTGCCGCCTTCGCACCCGAATAGCCCGGGATCTTGGTCAACGGCGTAAAGGCGTTCATCGATGAGACGTTCAGAATACGCCCCTCTCCCTGTTCGACCATGTACTCGCCAAACGCCTGCGACGCAAGGATTGTCCCCACGAAATTGACGTTCATCACCTGCTCGAGGCCATCTTTCGGAAGGTCAAAGAATGACGTCTCTTCGCCCGTTGTCGCATCTGGATGATTGCCACCCGCTGCGTTGATGAGGACGTCGATGCGACCGTACTCGTCGACGACCATCTCGGCCGCTGCATCCAACGCTGCGCGGTCGAGCACTGACGCTTGAATCGTCATGTGCTCGATATCCCGCGCCTTGAGGTCGTCGCTTGCTGCCTCGAGTTTGTCCTCACCACGAGCGAGAAGAACAACGGTAGCACCCTGTTCGCCGATGGCTGTTGCCATTTCTGTGCCGAGGACGCCTGAGCCGCCGGTTAGTACGCATACGTCGCCGTCGAGGTCGAAATCAGTTTGCGCTGTCATCGGTCCCTACGATAGCTGTTGGCAACGAGGAGTATGTATGTTCCGTGTTCTCGACGGCAGCCAGTTCTGGCCGCAGGCAACTATGACTACTCGAAGCCGTAGAGCGATTTCGGCCGCTCGTAGGCCAGATAGTTGACGAGGTGTTCGGCGTGTGCCATGGCGACGCGGTCTCGGTCGACCATTTCGCCGACGACGTTCGCCAGCGTTCGACGGAACATCTCGAATCGGGAGCCATAGGACAGCAGTTTGCGCGAGTCACTCACCATACCGGCGTGATTAGCCAATAGATCGACGGACCCGACGTACTGCAGTTGCTCTTCGATCCCGTACGGGCTGTCGTTGAACCACCATGCGGGTCCAACGCTGACGTTTGGGAACGCTCGAGCAATGGTCGTGATCGTTGGGTACTGCGTGGGATCGACGGTGTAGAGGACGATATCGGTCTCGCCATCGAACTCGTTGAGGAAATACACGAGTTCGTCAGCGAGATCGATTGAGTGCTTCGAGACATCGCCGCCGGCATCAGCGCCAACAGTCTGGAATAGTTCGTCGCGATAATCCCGAACTGCGCCGAGGTGCAGTTGGGTGACCCAGCCCCTTGCTGCGTTGAGCCGTCCGACCGTCTCGATCAGGTACGCCTGAAAGTCTGCCACGTCATCCGGTGTGAGATTGGTCCCCTCGAGTGCTTTCCGGTACACTGTTCGTGCTCGCCGCTGGCTCACCGGCCGCGTGCTGATCTGCTCGAGACTCAGGTCGCTTGCTCGACAGCCATGGGCGTGGAAATACTCGTGGGTCTGCTCGAGTGCCTCGATAAATCCCGAAAACGACTGGACGCCGGTTCCGGTTGCCTGCTCGAGGTCGTCGACGAACTCGTCCCAGGAGTCCCGGCCGATGTGGAGCGCCCGGTCGAGTCGCCACGTCGGGCGAACGTCGACGCCATCGATGGCACGTTCGGCTTCTTCGTGGGCCTCGAGCGACGATGTTGGGTCGTCGGTCGTACAGAACAGTTCGACGTTCATGTCCGCGAGCAACTGCTGTGGACGCATTGTGTCCGTCGCCAGTTGCGCTTTCGTCTCGGTCCAGATTGATTCGGCCGTCGCCTCGGAGATCGGCTTCTCGATGCCAAATCGGCGTTTCAGATCGAGATGAATCCACTCGTAGCTCGGATTGCCGGCGAAGTTGGGAAACTCCGCTGCAAGTGCCAGCCACTTCTCCTTGTTCGACGCGTCACCCGTAATCTTTCGCTCGGGGATGCCGCGTGTTCGCATCATCGACCAGACGTAGTGGTCCGTTGCGCCTTCGACCTCCCAGATATCGTCCCAGCCATCGTTTGCGACGATTTCCTCGAGGTCTGCGTGCGTATGTGGGTCGACAATCGGAACTGACTTGATTTCGGCGTACAGGGTTTCTGCGGCCGCCGACTCGAGCAGGTATGTGTCACTCAGAAAGCCCATACACGTCGGTTCGTCCCAGCTCACAAAAGGATACCGACTACAAACTGCCGAGTTGACGCCTCTTGTGCGCACTAGCGCGCGGTAGCGGTTCGATAGGGCCGAACAGACTGTTCCGTCTCTGGTGTGAGTTTTCCTCCAGTGTCTGGCACTTCTAGCCGTGTCTCGAGCGTGGCGAATGCGACTATCGCGGCGGCCGTCCTCGTATAGCGTGTTCTGGAATAACTCCCAAACAGCTCTCTCGAGCACCATTCGGGATGATTCGACACACTCGAACAGCATGTGTGAACTGTCACCACAGTTACGAATTCCACGACACTGATTTACGCGTGTACTGGTGTAATTAGGTGGGTGGGGCATCGATACGCTCGTCATAGTCGCTGCTCCTCGCCAACTATCGACCGCATATTCAGTCTCGAGAAGCCT